>JBEAZL010000398.1:0-2931 GCA_041170085.1 Bacteroidota bacterium | reverse complement strand
CTCTTCGACATTGGAAATCGAATTCTGAATGAAATCCTTCTGTTGAAATATGTGAGGATTCAGCTTGACATCCGGGGGCAGTGATGATTGAATTTCATCACAAGCCTTCACCACCGCATCCGTAATTTCCACGGTATTGCCTCCTGGCTGTTTTTCTACGGTCATGATCACGGCGGGCCGACCGTTCAGGCTGCCATCGCCGCGCTTAATCGCTGCACCAAACTGCACACCTGCAATCTGACACAGCAGGATGGGGTTACCTTCCCTGTATGCCACCACAATGCTTTCAACATCTTCTATCTCTTCTATCCAGCCCACAGAGCGGATAAGCACTTCTGAACCGTAGCGATCAAAAAAACCACCGGTAGTGCTGAGGTTGCTTTTCTGCAATGCATACTCCACATCATCAACGGTCACATCGAACTGCCTCATGCGCTCAGTGGAGAGAAGAACCTGAAATTGTCTTTTCTCGCCACCAATAGAGATAACCTGAGAAACACCTTTAATGCTGAGTAACCTTCTGCGAATGGTGAAATCTGAAAGAGTCCTCAGGTCGGATGCAGATGTACTGTCTCCACTCACCGAGATGTTCATGATCTGTCCCATTATGGAGCTGACAGGGCCCATCACAGGGCTGATGTTGGCTGGCAATTCCACCGCCTGCAGCTTCTCGGCGACAATTTGACGGGCACGGTATATATCCGTTCCCCAATCAAAGTCGACGTATATCATGCCCAGACCCACTGCGCTGTTTGACCTCACAGACTTCACGCCCGGCGCGCCATTCATGGCTACTTCAACCGGGGTAACAGCAATGGTTTCAACCTCTTCGGGAGCCATGCCGTTTGCCTCGAGAAAAATGGTTACACGAGGACGGTTCAGATCAGGAAGGACATCCACCGGAAGATTCACGATGGTTATGGTTCCGTAAACCAGAATCAGTGCCGCCGTGGCCACCACGAACATCCGGTTTGCCAATGAAAACCGGATAAGCCGATTTAACATAGAAAAAAGATTAATATGAAACTTGAGCTCAGATCGGAACGCCTCTGAAAGCTAAAATGCGCGTTGATGCAGACTTACAGTAGCGTACCGTAATCACTGCCTCACGCCATACAGAGGGAACTTCAGGAATCAGCTCAACTTGGGCGGCTGCCAGAATTCTATACCGGGTTCGAGATAATCCGACTCCGTGTATAGTGCAGAGGGTTTGAAGAAATTTATTTCCTGTCCGCTGAAGGAAACATGCGAATCACTTTCAGGAAATGGAAACGAATGATGCTGGCTGTCTACATTCTGAAATGGCAGATGATGATCTGAACTTTCTCCGCAATGTCCATTACCTTCTGCGTAATGCATGGCGAGAAATTCAGTGAATGTCATCTCAGGATTGTGCTCCTGATGCAAAGTGTAATGCTCGAATAAATGATGCATCCTGAACCACTCCGTTACATCCGTATAGGCAAACAGGATGAGGAGCAGAAAGAGAATGGATAACACCCTTGGCATGAACCAAAATTAAAGAAAAAAGAACTGGTGTCTCCATTCTGTTTCAAATCACCCGGCACGACACCTTCAGAACTGCATCAAAAGCGATATCCCAGAAGCAGGGCAAGAACCTGATTATACTGGCCTTTTTCGTAATAGCTGAATTGCTGCACGGGATTCGGTGCCGGGCGAATGGGAAGTAAGGATGATGATCCCCTCAGGTTGAAGGTCAGGTGTTCTCCTGCAAGCCAGTGCACGCCACCTGTTATGCCAATGTCAGTGCTGTTAAACGCAGGCTCGACGGGATATTCCGCTCCATTGAATTCAATATCCGACGACAGAAGCACCCCGGCATAAGCACCAAGGTCAAACTGAAAGACTCCGCGCTTCAGGTTATAAGTAAGCGGTACCTCCACATAACTGAAGTTCATACTGAAGGTATTGTAATCACCGTTGTCAGGATCAGCGGGCTTGCGGCTTCCCTTGGTGAGGTATAGCATTTCCATGGTAACAGAATGTTCGTCAGAGAATCCCATCTCGACATATGCGCCTGCGCCATATCCAAAGCGATTCCAGCCGGCAAGTCCGTCACCGCTAACCTGCGAAGTCACCACACCTCCCCGGAGCCCGCCGGTAAAACTTACCTGGGCAAGCAAGCCCATCGAGACAGGCAGGATGAGAATCAACAGAAACAGTCGCTTATTCATGCAGATATTTTTCGACTACGTTCAGCACTTCTCCATCCGAATTGCGCACGACAAAAGCGACAACGTGCGAGTTGTGCCAGTCCCATTCCTGATTCCATTCATAGGTATAGCTTTCTGTCTCCGCCAAATTCGCAGCGGGATTTTCCACAATGGTCAAACCTGCGGGTCCGCTCAGCGAGCTGCGCAGCATGTGGTTATGCTCATAGTCTTCATGAACTATTGAACCTCCGCCATCCAGGTATTCCAGTTGGGGAGCAATAATGTCAGATTCTGTGATCAGGACAACGAGGCTGTATGATCCCGGATTTTCGCCGAGCCATTGATGATACACGTGAACATTCAGGTCCCAGGAATTGGTATCGAGTTCGGCTACCATCTGAAGACCTACCGAAGGGCTATCGTCCAATTGATTAGCCGTTTCATCTTCCCATTGCGTGTGTGCCCAGATTGCATTGGCTCCTCCTTCGCGGTTCACCCTTCCGATTGGATTCACCTGAAAGTCGAGCTGTGAGAAATACAATTCACCTTCAGGAGTCGTCCAGTTTGCAGGAAATTCAGGAGGAAGAGGCTCTGCAAGTGGTCCGGCATGAATGGCCACTACAGCCACCCTTCCATTATTAGCCGCAAGAATTTCATCTGCCACTACGTGTGCATCCGGACAGTTACCACAATCGTGGCCTGTGAAATCCTCGATCAGTACATTTCTCTGAGGAGATGTAACCGGCTCGAATGTCGG
>JBEAZL010000397.1:0-3553 GCA_041170085.1 Bacteroidota bacterium | reverse complement strand
CAATGGTGTTACCAGATTCGTCCATAACGTCTATCACACAGGAGTACATTGGCATCTTCTCAAGATCCACTTCATCTCCGGTGAATTCCCAGATGGATTCAGAATCCAGTGTACCAGATGTAGCAGTTGTGGCATTCGAAATTTCACGAACCTTTCCTCCTCCAACTGTACCATAACCACCCACAGTAATCACCAGGTGATCCGCATCATTAGGGTCAGAAGCAATTCCGGTAACCACACCGCCTGCATTGGCAATGAGCTGTGTATGAGTCAGGTTTACCAGATCTTCATTCGACCAGAGCTGATCGAGTCCTGAAACGCGCCATAATCCTCCTGACCAGCTACTGTAGAACAGGTGTTTACCATCGCGGCTGAACTCAAATGAGCGAACACCGCTTGCAGGAGCTACATCGACAATCTTCCACCAGTCCGGGGTAGTTGTCATGTTCATAGACTGGCGGGTCAGCCAGATACCGTCTGAACCATAGAATCCGGTTACGAACATGGTTGAGAACTGATCCTGAACCAGACGCTGCTCATGAACATCATTGAACTCATCTGCTGCGTAGTGATACCAGGTGGTGCAGGTTTCGATATCTTCAAAAATCGGAACCTCAGTGAAAATGGTATCAACATCCACTACAACTATAGTAGAGTCTGTGAAAGGAATCCACACTCCTTCGTAGAGCACAGAGTCTTCCCAGTATACAGTTACTGTTTCTTCGATATATTCTTCAATAGTCTCTGTGCCTATCTGGACTGATTCGGTTTCGCATGAATCAACCTCAGCCTCAAGAGGTTGAGGACCGAGCCACCAGAATTCCGGATCTTCAGTTACAGGAACAGTTGAAGAGAAAGCAGGACGAACAATTTCTTCCCAATAGTGCAGAGTGTCTCCTGGCTCGAGCGTGTAGCTGAAAGGCAGGTTCATATTGCTTGTGAAAAGCGTCAGCGTAGTGTCAGTAATATCGTAATCACGCGGATTAACTGCGGTAACCCACTGCTGGGCATTCACATCCTCAGTATTTTCATACAGGCGCATTACCGTGTAGAAAGGACCAATTTCGTTGGTCTGAGGATTGATGAGGTTCAGGATGTCGTTGTCCCAGAACTGTCCGCCGCTGCCTGTCTGGTCATAGCGGGCAATAGCTCCGTACTGAGAAGAGGCAAAAAGAATAGTTCCACCTTCTGTTACGCTGGTGATTTCGCAATCGAAACCATCACCGCCCTGCAACTCAATGGCTTGCTGGTCTGTAACCAGAGGGAACAATCCGTTATCCATTCCCAGCATCACCGTGGAACCGTTGTCCTGAGATCCACCCATCGCAGGGAATCCTCCGCTGTGAGCGATGGCGTAGTACTGAGTTACATTGTAGCCGCGGTTCATGGCAACGAAGGTCTGACCACCGTCAACACTCTTGAACACACCACCATCAGTACCTATGTACCAGTCTCCGTTAGGAGCAAATTCGAAAGTGTGAATATCGCTGTGTACATAGAGGTCAAATCCGCCAAAACCGAAGTTGTATGCAATCTGCTCTGGCTGCTCTGTAAGTCCATCGCGCCAAAGAGTTACACCACCTACGAAGTAAACATTCTCATCTGATGGGTTAACACCCAGCACGAGGTCGTAGTAAGACTGTCCGTTGGCTCCGAAAACAGGATACTGGTTATACAGGCTCTGTACATCAGGATCATTGGAGTTAGGATTTGCAGGGAACCAATCGGTAGCCCATGCATCTCCCTTGTTGGTAGAGTAGTACACACCACCCATGAATCCGTTGTTTCCATAGAGTGCATAGCACTTGTTTGGGTTGGACGGAGAAATGCTTAATACAACGCGATCCTGAGAACTAGGAAGGGCATCAGTATCTATTTCCGTGAAGTTGGTGAAGTCGGTAGTCTTATAAATATTGGCCTGTCCAAGGGCTACAAGCATATAGCTCGCATCCTCAGCAATCGCGATGTCCTGACCCTGCTGATTCGGCAGACCATTCATATCCATGTTAGGTTCGTCCATACCGGGTTCCCAGTAGCCTACACCAGCCTTGCCTGCGATCCATACGCGGTCGCTGGCTGTCGGGTCAGCTTCGAGGTCGTTGATATACACCCAGCTGTCGCCCTGGTTGTGAGGTGAAGTTCCGGTGCCGGGCACCAGATCCCATGTCGCACCCATGTCTGTGGAGCGGTACATACCTACACCGATAAAACCACTGCTGCCATCGCCGCTGATACCAGCTTCGAAGATGCAGCCGGTGCCCACATAGATGGCTCCGCTGTTGGTTTGAGCAATAGAGCTGATGGCCATGGTCTTGCCAAAGACATCGAGAGACTCTACCCTGGTCCAGTTGTTACCGCCGTTGGTCGACTTGTAAAGTCCGCCGGATACAGAACCAGCGAAAATCACGTTGTTGTCAACGGGCAGAATGGCGCGTGTACGTCCGCCAATGTTGTCCGGCCCCATTTCCCACCAACTCAGGTTGATAGAACGGCTGTCGGCACGACGGCTTACGTAGCGGTTTACCGCCTCCTGTACCTCGAGATAATCAGAAGGGTTATACTCCCCGGTTTTGAGGTTACCACGAAGCAACTTCATAAATGGAACAGATTCCAGATATGAAGAGCTGCCCTGGTTCTCCGGACGAGGCGTGTAAGCCGATGTAATCTCATCACCTGATGAACAGGCGAAAAAGGCTGCGGCTGCGGTTACTGTGAGTGCTGCAATGGTAAATTTCAACTTCATAGATATAACAGGTTTCAGGTCTTTAATTCGAAACGGTGGCCAATTTACTTCAATCAACCTCTTATCCCCACATTCCGTTCACCAACTTTCGATGAATTTTATACAGGCTAAGTCAATAATTTGCTAGAAGAGGTGTTTTTCAGCATGATACGATGAGCGCACCAATGGGCCACTCTCTACATACCGAAATCCCATCTTTAACCCTACCTCACGGTATTCGTGAAATTTCTCAGGTGTTATAAACTCCTGTACAGGCAAGTGTTTTGGAGTGGGTTGCAGGTATTGCCCCAGGGTAAGAATATCAAGGCCTACAGATCGGAGGTCTTCCAGGGTTTCCATAACTTCCTGATCAGATTCTCCAAGACCGAGCATCACGCCGGATTTGGTTCTCATTCCGGCCTGTTTCAGTCTGCGCAATACCTCCAGACTGCGATCATATTTTGCCTGCACCCTTACCTCTTTCGTCAGTCTGCGGACGGTCTCAAGATTATGCGATACAATTTCGGGTGCTGCATCGATGATGCGCTGAAGATTTTCCCACTTACCCGCAAAGTCCGGTATCAGCGTTTCCATGGTAGTGCCGGGAGATATGCGCCTTACGGCCATTACAGTATCAAACCATATCTGACTTCCTCCATCGGCGAGGTCATCGCGGTCAACTGAGGTAATCACGGCATGTTTCACTCCCATCAGCTTGATGGATCTTGCTACCCTTGCCGGCTCAAAAGGGTCCGCGGCCTCAGGGCGACCGGTGGCCACAGAACAGAAGCCACATGAACGCGTACATACATTTCCGAGAATCATGAAAGT
>JBEAZL010000396.1:0-4459 GCA_041170085.1 Bacteroidota bacterium | reverse complement strand
CACCTGGTACTTTGATGGTTTCCAGTCCCACAATGACCGCCATGAGTTCCATTCGGTTATTGGTAGTCAGGTGAAAACCCTGGGACAATTCCTTTACGTGTCGGCCTGATTTCAGAATAATACCATATCCACCGGGCCCCGGATTGCCTCTCGATGAACCGTCTGTGTAAAGATGTATCTCCGGGCTCATGGATCAGGCGTTGAACAGGTGCTGGATATTGCTGCTGAAGAGTTTCACCGCAATAGCCAGCAGGATAATGCCGAATACCTTTTCCAGAATGGCTATTCCGGCAACTCCCAGAAGCTTTTCAATCCTCCCGGTAAGCTTCAGGGCGATGAACACAATAGGCATGTTCAGGGTGAGGGCAATTAGTATGGTCGTGAGTTCATATTCTGCCCTCAGTGCAATGAGTGTGGAAAACGTACCGGCACCTGCAATTACCGGAAAGGCAAGCGGAACTATATGGGCAACGTTGCCCATGCCCTCTTTTTGCTTGAAAAGTTTCACTCCGAGTAGCATTTCCAGGGCAATAAAGAACAGTACGAATGCGCCGGCAACGGCAAAAGACGGGATATCCACTCCGAACCAACCCAGAAACGTCTCGCCACCCAGCAAAAAGAGCATCATCAGTGCAAATGCGATCAGCGTTGTGGTGATGGGCTGGATATTACCGGTCTTGTTGCGAATGTCGAGTATGACCGGGATAGACCCGGCCACATCGATCACTGCAAAGAGGATCATAAAACAGGAAAATATTTCTGACCAGACCAGCACGGCGCGAAGTTAGGACATTGTAATGGCGGGAATGCAGATTCTCCGCGGAGTGTCATCCCGATGTGGTTCCGTTGCCCTGCAACCTGACCGGCATGGCCATTGCCTGCCTGCTCAATTCAGTTAATGTTGCACTTCAGCCCCTCCTGGTTCTAACTTTGCGCCATGATTCAAGAGGCATCCATCGGTGGAGTGATTAAAATTATCTTCTACATTCTGGTCGTTTCAGCAGTGATCAGATTCGTCGCCTATCTCGCTACTCCTTACGTGGTAAGAAGGGCAGAGGAGGAACTCAAATCCCGCATGCGACAAAATCAACCGCCCCGAAAGGAAGGAGAAGTAACCATCCAACCCAATTCGAAATCGTCAGGCAAAGCTGATGATCGCGGTGAATACGTGGATTTTGAAGAGGTGAAATAATCACTTCAGCACCACAAGCGGAACCGTGATTAGTCGGTCCCTGTGCTCTAGTCTGATATAGTAGGTCCCATTCGGGAGCAAGGTGGTATCTATCATATACCCGTCAGTTGTTCTCACGTAGTCGCAAAAACACCTGCGTCCCTGTCCATCAAATATGGTAATTCCGGTATCCTCATGAATACCGGTCAGCCATGCTTCATGATGCGCAGGATTTGGCATCAGTCGGATAACCTGTCCAAAAGTGTCGTCAACTGACTGCCACTCTATGCTTGCGGAGGATGTACATACACCGCCATTGATCAGGATCGCGGTAGTATAGCCACTGACGAATTCAACGCTGTCCGAATTGATTTCCTCACCAGCCCAGAGCCAGATTATATCGTCGGCTTCATCGCTGTTGGCGCACACAAAATATCCGCTGTTGATGTGTGCTTCAATCATGGGAACCGGCGGTGTCTGAATAACCAGAACATTACCACCAATACCAGCCGACATATTGCCTGCTGTCACGTTCAGACTCCACGAGTAGTTCCCGCCGTTCTCATAGGTATGGAAGTATTCAGTTGCCCAAGTAAGATCCTCTGTGCCATCACCGAAATCTACCTGAATGGCAATGCCTTCAACCGGGTCGGTCAGGTTAATTAATGTGGCATCTGCAGGCGAGCAAATGGAATCCGTAGTCAGGCTGGCAACAGGAATGAGCACGAGTTCGGGCCCGGAAATGGAAGAACATCCGTTTTCATCTGTGATTTGCACAGCGTAGTATCCGTTGTCCGCTACACCGGCGGAGATTTCCGGAATGCTGATGACCGATCCGGAAATATTCGTTGATATATCATCTATTGTCCAGAGAGTGCTCATGTTTTCACATCCCGCACACGATATTTGAAGGTCCGTTGAATTTACCGTGAGCTCTGGTACAGCTGGAACCGGATAAACAGTCACGGGGCCAAGAGTTGTCTCTGTTACGCTCTCCCCCTGTGCATACTGGAAATAGAAGTAGTATTCACCAGGTTCTTCGAGAATGAAATCCTGACTGGCAAAGCACCCGTCTCCGAATGAAACACCGTTCATGGTGAAGAGGCATGTACCACCTTCCTGAACAGCGGTTTGATTTACCAGTGTGATTTCAAGCGGGGCGCAGCCAGAGAGAATATCTACAGCAAGTGCAGCCGTTTCATAGAGGCAACTGAGGTCATCTGTATTTGCACCGGGATCGTAGTTATTGGCTCCCGGATCCGTGCAGCCATAATAGATGCAGTTTCCATCGTCGATGGTTGCTGTAGGATCATAGTTGTCGGCTTCAGGGTCCATACATCCGAGATAGAAACACGATCCGTCGTCGTTGTTGGCATCTGCCCAGTAATTATCTGCTTCCGGATCTGTACATCCTGAAAGGATGCATGAGCCGTCTTCCTGGTTAGCCTGTGGATCGTAGTTATCGGCCAATGGATTTGTACATCCGGGGAATACGCATGATCCGTCATCAAGATTTGCTTCAGGATCATAGTTAGCTGCTTCCGCATTGGTGCATCCACTGATGATGCACGAACCATCATCGACGGTTGCGAGCGGATCATAATTATCTGCATCCGGGTTCATGCATCCATTATTGAAACAAGAACCATCATCCTGATTGGCCTGCGGATCGTAATTGTCTGCGGTTGGGTCTGTGCACCCTGAGAAGATGCAGCTTCCGTCGTCACATCCTGCCCCGGGATCATAGTTATCTGCTTCCGGATCGTTGCATCCGCAATAGAGACACGAACCGTCGTCCCAATTGGCCAGAGGGTTGTAATTAAATGAACCTGCAATGGTGCATCCTGCAATCTGACATGAACCGTCATCTGTAGTTGCCGATGCATCATAGTTCTGAGCTGATGGATTGGTGCAACCAGGTATGGCATCTGCCGGAAAAATACTCAGCCTCACCATGGGTGCGGAGAACATATAGAACAATCCGTTAACGGCTGGATATCTTACCAGAGATGCCTCTGCCGGTGCAGGGCCGCTGCGTCCCACCCGCAACTGGTCATTTCCGCCGTAATTCCCGACCATGGCCAGGTAAATGGTATCATCGGCCAATGTTATGGGCGAGATGAAGTCGAGTGTAACAGCATAATTACCTCCGGCCTCATTGATGTCGGCGAGGTTAACCGTGTATGGCTGAGTGGTCGCGTATGTAATGGTGCGATCCAGATTATAGACTATCCCATATATCTGCGATCCAACAGTTGTTCCTTCTCCGAGCACCACCTGCATACTAGTCGCCTTAGGTCCGCTCGCTCTGGCCTGGAAGACATTTCCGATCTCCATTGGCTGACCTGAATATTGAGGCTGCGGTGTAAAAACATCTGCAAGGCTGAACTCATCGCGGGCATAAGTGTACTCTGTGATAAGGTAGTCGAGTGTGTCGAGATTGTTCGACACATTATCATCTGTCTGCAACTGATCCAGATTATAAAGAACCTGATAGGTTCCCAACCCCGAAGTGTTTGTGTAGGTTCCGGGCAACTGGAAATTCGTAGTTTGCCCGGGCTGAATGGTCACTGCCGCAGTATTGTTGGTATAGGTTGTCTGGGTTCCATTCTTCCTGACATCCACATAAAGCCTCACCTGTGTCTGGGCATTGCCTCCGATGTTGGTGCCCTTGCCGGTAAAAGTTTGTGGTGGAACCATGATCTGAGGATATGCATGATACATCATGTCATCAAACAGGATAGGACTAGCTACCACGCCATAGAGAGCATAGGCAGGGTTTCCCAGTTGCAGGTCGTTCGGATTGGGTGAGTAAAACGCGATATCATCCAGCAACCACCAATAGTATGTTCCCGAGAACTGGAATTTTATTTTGACATCATTCTGCCCTGCTGCCTGTGTGGTGATGTTGACAGTCTTCCACTCGCTGCTGGGTGAAAAAACTCCGCTGTTGTTGAGTATTTCGGTCCAGTTGATTCCATTGTCGTTGCTGACAAAGACTTTGGTGCTTGCCTGAAAATGTTTGAACTGCTGCTGAAAGGTGAGCACCACTGTTGCTGCCGAACTAAAATCAAGTGTTCCTGTAATAAGTGAATTGGTATGGGGTGCAGGGTCCTGACCGGTTCCCAATCCACCACAAACTCCGTCGTCGTCGTCCCAGTAGTTGCTGTCGAAGATGACAAACCCATTGTCGGTTGTAAGGGAAGAGATAGGCACCGAACCCGCGCCACACGAGCCCTGCGAGCAAACGGTATTATCAGGTACGGTATTCGGGCCGCGATATTCCCA
>JBEAZL010000395.1:0-2649 GCA_041170085.1 Bacteroidota bacterium | reverse complement strand
TCACATCGATTTCCTGAATCCGTGATTGAAGAACACTGTGGAACCAACCCTGATTCTGGAGATATCTTGCCAGATACTCCTGTTCACGCTGGCCGGGTGTTGGAACAATCCAGGCAGTTCTGTGCATGGCAGCCAAATCCATGATGCTCGAGTATCCGGCTCTGCATATGATGTTTTCATGGCGGGCGATCAAAGACTCCATTTCGGGAGCCGGCAGGTGATGAATATGCGTCACCTTTCCCTCTGTTCGCATTCCGGCACCCTGAGAGGGATCACCACCGATGAGCGTTGCGGTGATATCATTCTTAATGAAGAATTTGTTCAACTGACGTGCAAAAAGAGATCTCGATGGTTCAGGACCTGAGATCATAGCGAGCCATGTGCCCGGAACGACAGCTTCCTTTTGAACAGAAAATCTGCTCAGGACCCCTATGAAGTGAACATTTTCAGGAAGGTTAGACCGATGAGACAGCGCTCCCGAAAGATTCAGTTTTCCCGGTAAATCAGGTACCCAACATTGATCGAAGAAGGCAATCTTGTCAAAGACAAATCTGGTGGCCCAATCTTTTGCGAGTCTGGGAACAGGGAGAAAAAGCTGGTGGGTGATGATGATATTCTTGCAAGACTTTGACCACACGCCATAGCGGTTATCGCTGATGATGGTATCGATGCCCCACTCAGATACAATTCTCTGGGTGAGGGTGTGCTCCTGCCTGATACTTTTAAGAAATCCAGGCACCTGACGTGCGAGGTGCAAGGACATCCATGGCTGGCGGCTGTAGGTTACCGAAAATCCGGGCAGCTCTACCCTCTCCAGATTCGGAAACTCTTGTTCGAGAAGCATTCCTGAAGGACCGGTTGAAGCGATAACTACACGGTGCCCCATTTCCTGCAGCACCCTGATCAGAGGAATGCATCTTGTGGCGTGACCAAGTCCCCAGTCGAGCGGTGCTATGAGTATGTTGCGCCGAGAATCCATGAGTGCTCAAATATGCGTCAATTCAGATATTCGGAACTCGGTTTGAGTTCGGATATTCGCGAAAAATTTTGGGCCGTTATGGGCAAGGATAAGCTGAAAAAATGGGCAGAAAACAAAACATTTCACCATGTTTTCGAGCCTGATTTGTTGCCCATTATACGGAATGGCAAGACCTTCATGCAGAATGAATGGCACCGGTTTTTCGGTAACTCCAATCCCATTACCATTGAGCTGGGATGCGGTAAGGGAGAATACACTGTGGGGCTCGCGCGCAGGTATCCGAAGCGGAATTTTATTGGCGTTGATGTGAAAGGACATCGATTTCACAAAGGCGCAAGAGAATCTCATACAGAAGGCCTAAAAAACGTGGCCTTTCTACGAACCCGGGTAGAGTTCATTGACTCATTTTTCGGGGAGAATGAGGTGGATGAGATATGGCTCACCTTCAGCGATCCGCAGCCGAAGGATGAAAAAGGAAATCGGAGAATCACGTCGCTCTGGTATCTCGAAAACAAATACAGAAAATTTCTCAGGAAGGGAGGTCTTGTGCACCTGAAGCACGATAATCCTGTGGTATATGACCTGATGCTTGAAGAGCTGTCGGGAACGATGTATCCCATTGAACTGCATCATGACAATATCTACAGCAAATGGCAGGAACGACTGGAACAGGAAGAACGCGACACCCTGAACATCCGGACCTACTATGAGCAGATGTGGCTGGAGGAGGGACGGAAAATCCACTATATCCGCTTCAGAACACGATGAAAGAGCGCAGCTTTTTTCAGGATGTATATGACGTGGTCAGACAGATTCCTCCGGGGCGCGTTACCAATTACGGTGCGATTGCCAATTATCTGGGCAGTGGCCTCAGCAGCCGCATGGTTGGCTGGGCCATGAATGCCTGTCATGCAGACCCTTCGATTCCTGCGCATCGCGTGGTGAACAGAATTGGTTTACTCACAGGCAAGATGCATTTTTCCACCCCGTTTGAGATGGAAGAAAAGCTCAGGGCGGAGGGCGTTGAAGTAGTGAAAGACAAGGTCGTGCGTTTCCGCGAATTGTTCTGGGATCCTGAACAACTGAACTCATGAAAGGTTAAGAGGAATGATACAACGTGTCTAACTTCGCACCATGAATATTTCCCGACAGGCCATACTCGATGCTTTATCCACGGTGATAGAGCCCGATCTGAAGAAGGACATTGTTGCTTTAGGTCTGGTTAAGATCATGGACGTATCGGAGAACCGGATCCGACTGGAGGTTAAAATGAGCAACGCGGCCATGCACGCGCGCAAGCGAATGCAGGATGCATGCGAGTTTGCCATTCACCGGACCATTGGAAAAGAATGGAAGGTTGAGACCGATGTACAGGCCATTCAGGCAGACGAGCGCCAGGGTGAACTCAGGAAAATTCTTCCAGGCGTCAAAAACCTGATTGCCGTGGCATCAGGGAAAGGCGGCGTGGGCAAGAGCACCGTTTCGGCCAATCTGGCTGTAGGACTGGCCCGCAGGGGCTTCAGGGTCGGACTTCTGGATGCGGACATATATGGTCCCAGCGCGCCAACCATGTTCGATCTGACAGATGAAAAGCCGCGTGTTATTGAAGTAAACGGTCGAAATGTGCTGGAACCCGTGATGCAATATGGCGTTAAGGTGCTCTCGATCGG
>JBEAZL010000394.1:0-4413 GCA_041170085.1 Bacteroidota bacterium | reverse complement strand
GTCAATGGGTGAATGAGTCAATGTGAGAATGTGCGGATGTGGGAATGTGAGAATGCGGTGCCCTGAGCCTGTCGAAGGGTGGGAATGTGCGGATGTGATGTTCTGCCATGGCCTCAGGGGCCTAATGGGTTTTAAAGTGGTAGTCTCAAATCTGCACCAGAACAGATCGCACCTCAACCCGCTGGGTGATATTCTCATAGACCGGATATAAACGGTATCAATTTCGGTGGCTGAGGCTCTCGAAGCCACATAGAAATGGGTCAATTTGCTATTGTGGTAATGTGGTAATAGGGTAATGCAATGTCCCGCTCAGTACTCAGTTGCCCCAAGGGAACCAGACTTTCCGAAAGGTTATAATTCCTCAAAGTTTCAAAATCTTGTTCTTCACTTCGCAACAGAGTGAGTTGTACAATCATGGACCCGCCCCGCCGGGGCGGTAATCTCAGTGTTGGGGAAGAGGAATCAGCCCATGAATTCCGTGATCAAATCTAAATCTGCGACTATCCGAACCATTTCTGTCCGGAGCTGATCATCATGCGGATCGCTACGTAAAGCATGAAAATGGAGAAGATGAATTTCACCTTGTGCTCAGGAAGTTTCAGTGCGTACTTGCTACCTACATATGACCCCAGAACAAAGGTGGCAGCAATGACAAGTGCATAGGTCATGTTCACATTGCCACTCTTGTGATAGTTATACACCGCTAGAAATCCAACCGGCAGCAACAGCACTGCCAGACTGGTGCCCTGTGCCTGCATCTGCGAAAAGTGCATCAGATACACCAGCGCCGGAACTATAATCAACCCGCCGCCCACACCGACAAATCCGCTAAGCATTCCCGCCATAATGCCAATGATGACTAAGATCAGAATCTGGGAAAAGGTCATGCCATCCATAGCTTTCATGCGTTGGTGAATAAATGAGTATCACGAAGGTAACCAACCGGCCCCCTACAATTGACGAGTTGACAGCGCAGCCATGGAGACCTGCACTCCGGGGAATTTCACCCAGGCACTCAGACAGCACTTGCACAATCGGAGTTAGCGCCTATTTTTGACCCAGAAAGAACAATCCTATGAATTTTCCAGCAGACCTCAAGTACACGAAAGATCACGAATGGGTGAAAATCGAAGGCAATCAGGCCACAGTAGGCATTACAGCCTTTGCTCAGAGCGAACTCGGTGATATCGTGTTCGTTGAGATTGAAACAAAGGGTGAACACATCGGTGCCCATGAAGTATTCGGTACAGTGGAAGCCGTGAAGACGGTATCTGACCTCTTCATGCCCGTTGCCGGAACCATCACCGAAGTAAATCCTGCTTTGGAATCGGATCCTTCGCTGGTAAACAATGACCCATACGGTCAGGGCTGGATGATCAAAGTTACCCTCGATGAAGGCGCAGACCTGTCAGAACTGATGGATGCTGCTGCTTACGAGGCCCTTGTAGGCTAAGCCAATCTCTTGACCAGATTCCTGCTGATACCGTTCCTGTGGCTCGGTTGTATTCTGGTGCTATATAGTGTTCCGGGCTCAGACCTGAGTTACAAAGATCCCTGGGACTTTCTCCGAATGGACAAGGTCGCCCATGTGATCATGTTTCTGATATTATCCCATGCATTAGCCGTTGCACTGAGAAAGCAGCAAACAAGCATGTTGCTGCAAAGATGGTCGATGATCCTGGCAGTAACGTGCGCCATCGCATGCGGTGCATTTCTGGAACTGATACAGTCAACAGTATTTGATGAGCGAACAACGGATGCTGCCGACTTTGTGGCAAACTCACTGGGCGCTCTTGCGGGTCCGTTTCTATTCAGGCTGATCTATGGCAACGAAATCTACCGTTCAGCGAGCATTTCTGATCGCAGCCAAAGCACATTGTAATCTGTTATCGCCCAAACCGGAGACAACTGCATAGCGCCTTCCAGCTCCTTGCAATTCTGCCTGATACAAATCAAACAAACGCTCGCGATCATGCGGGTTTTCCCGCAGCGGATCATCTACCCATGGGAGGTCTGGCATACACAACAGATACAGATCAAACTGTTCCCGGGTCCACATCTTCATGATGTCGGGCGACTCTCTTTCGTACTTCTCTCTGTACCAAATCCTCATCACCAGGCTCTCGGTATCTGCCACAAAAGGAACAATATCATTTGCGGCAAGAAGGTATTGATCATGCTGGTCTGTAGCCATCTGCAAAACATCATCATGCCTGTATGGCCGATCAAGTCTGTTCAGGTATTCGCGGCACAACTCAGGCAAAAGCCGGACGCCAAGTCCCTCGGCGAGGAGAACTGACAACTCAGTCTTGCCACAACTTTCCGGTCCTGTCACCGCTATCCTCATGAGCCAAACCAGGTTATAGATTCCACATATCCATCAACAGACATCACCAGATATAAGACGAACATAGCAGCGGCGAGCCATAACCTTCTCCACGAATACAAAACAACAGATACCGCATTGACAGCTATGAGGTACAGCCAGTTCTCATGAATGAAGTTCATCATTTGCCATGTGCCTATCATGCTGAAAATGGTTACCGCAGCATCCACATAAGACCATGAGCTTCTTGTCTTTCTTTTAAGCCAGTATCCCATGGATAATGAACCGACAATACCCAACCCGATCCATATTATATGATATATCAATGATCTGTGTTCAACCCTCCACTCTCCTCCGAAATTGAGGTAACCGTATACAGCCACACCCACATAAAATCCCTGCAGCATAACTTGTCCGTACAATCGCTGCTTCAGGCATGGCCAGGCCAGCACGACTGGCGCAACGACACCAAAAACAAAGCAGACAGGGTTCGATCTCAGGTAAAAAAAGGTGAAAAGCAAATTGAGCACCACGGCCATGCCCTCAACCAGGCGCTCACGGGTTGAGATGCTCATCAGGACTTGTTTTTGCGAACCAGCGGGATATATCCTCCAAGCGCGAAACTGCGCTCGAAGAATACAATCTTCTGCTCTGCGCGGCTTGGCTTCTCATCTTCCAGCAGGATGTCGGGAAGATGAGTATATCCCACCTGTGCATTGACCTGAAAGAAGAAATGCCTGAGGAACTCATATCTGAGTCCGGCAGAGAGACTCACACCATAGCCGGCAACATGAGCCCAGTTTCTGTAACGCTCACCGAAGAATGTAAAATCTGTCCACGGCATCATCACGCCAACAGATGCGGCACCGTTGAAGGCTAAAACATTGAGGCCCGACTTATCGCTGAACAATGCCTTGCGCTTTTCTATGGCAGCGCGGATGAAATTGAATCCGTCGCTATGGTGAAAATCCATAAACCTGCCTGAGTAGAGAATATACTCATCATTGAAAGTACCGGTGTAGGCTTCATCGAAGTACTTTTCTTCGCTGATGTATCCATCGATGCGAACAAGCTGTGTCGTAATGAGTCGGTATTTCATGTGGTCCCAACCCAGTGATATCGCGAGATCAGGCTTGATGTAATAACCGACGCGAAAATTGAACTGGGGTATGGTCAGCTGACCCGGATTCAGATACACCTTCGTATCGAACTCTTCCGGCATATCCTGAGCCTTTGCATCAAACAGGGTGAAATCATAGCCATCGCCCTGAAAATGGATGTCGCTGTTATCGTAAAACGCCCGGTTGTAGCCCCAGGTGATGAATAAGTGTCCATCTTTCTCCAATGGCACATATGGGTGAACATCATCCTGAGCAATGCCAGAAATGCCAAAAATCTGTATTCCGAGGATTATTAAAACGAAGCGTTTCATCTTGGCAAAAGTAATGGCCATTCGCAAGAATTTGAACGGCCATTTATGCTGACATATATCTGAAAAACTATGACTGAAAACAAAAATCTCGGAGATCTGGGAGAAGAGATGGCCCGCGACTATCTGCTGGACAAAGGCTACGGATTATGCGAAATGAACTGGAAAAGCGACAGGTTTGAAATTGACCTGATCATGAAGCACGGCCCCTGGCTGGTCTTCGTGGAAGTGAAAACCCGACGGACCGAAACCTTTGGTGACCCCTGGGAAGCGGTCAACCGAAAGAAGAGGAAGAAAATCATTACCGCGGCCGACCACTATATCAGGCTAAACCAGTCTGAAGAAAAAATCCGGTTCGACATCGTGTCTATTGTCTGGCCATTCGGCAGCAGGCCGAAGATCACACACATCGAGCAGGCATTTTATCCCGAACCTTAACCCTGGCTCATAACACAGGCGTTCTGCTCAGCTCCTGATGTATCAAAACATCCGGTTCCTCTGGCCTTCGTACCTTTGTCGGCTATCTCAGGAAAATCATGACCAGAAAATCAGGCAAACCGACCAGGAGCAGTTCATCGTCTCCCCGTAAATCGGGACCATCAGGTGGTTCATCAAAACGCGGACCTGCCCGCACTGCCGGCAACAAGCGGAGAACCGA
>JBEAZL010000393.1:0-6086 GCA_041170085.1 Bacteroidota bacterium | reverse complement strand
CAGATCAACTTGTGGCCAATAAAAAAGGCCCCTTCCGGAGCCTTTACATATTTCTTAGTTGAGCAGAAATCTTACTTCTTGTCGATCAGCGCCTTCATTCTGGCGTAATCTTCCATCCTCTCAGCCTTATAATAAGCGTCCTTGAGGGCGTTCATGATATCAATTTCTGTATTCTGGATATTATAGGCCTTCTCGAGATAATCTACTGATTGTGTGAAATATACCATGGATTTAGCCAGGCAATCGTCAAATTTCTGGCGCTCGCTTCTTGGAATGTCCGCGCAGGTCTTCTCGATATCGAATCCTTCATTAAAGTAGAATGCTCCCAGGTTGAAAAGTGCATCGTAATAGTTTGGTCTGATTTCTATAGCCTTCTTGTAAGCAGCTTCTTCTTCAGTCTTTTTTGCGAGCTTCTGATAAGTTACACCCAATACAAACCAAACGGTTTCGTTGGATGGGTCAGATTCAGTGAGCGCTTTCAAAAGTGCCTCAGCCTCAGCGTACTTATTGTCGTTGAGATAAACGTTTACTTCCTGTCGGAGCAGGCTGGCATCTTTCGGGTAGCGGGCCCTTGCATCGCTCAAAACCTTCTTGGCTTCTTCAGGTTTGCCCTGTTCATTGAGGATCTCTACGCTGTATGAAAACACATCAGGAACATTGTACCCGATCTCACCACAACGCTTGTAGCCTTCCAGTGCTTTGTCCTTTTTCCCGCATTTGTCGAAGCAGAAAGCCGCATTGAAAATGGCGGCAGAATCCACGATGGCAAAACGGGTGCTGATTTCATTGGCAATAACGAACTGGTCAGCTGATGAGCAGAAATCTTTCGCCTCATAGTGAGCAGAAGCTCTCTGGAGCGCAATCATCTGCAGTTCGCCAAGTGATTGCTGAACTTCAACCTTGTAGTCACCATGGGTGTCAAGGTCCATGCTCTTAAAGTAAGATTCCTTGGACAGGGCGACTGAATTCGGATACTTGGAGGCGTGATTTTCAGATTTCGAGATATTCAGGTAGATATCACCGCGATATCTCCATGTTTTCTCTTTAGCTGTGGCTTTTGGATCGGCCAGGGCTTTTTCGATGTACTCTACGGCCACATCATAATTGCCTTGTTTGTTGGCATTGTAAGCAGATGTTACATCTGGCTGTGCGGCAACAGCCACAGAGATAATCAGTGCAATAGCAACTGAGGTCAGGTGTTTCATAATCGGAACAGGTTTTATTCTTGACAAAGATAATTTCATTCGGCTGCACGCTTTGCAAGTACTTTGCCAAGTCTGTGAAGTCTTATCCCACAAGGATTTGCCATTAATTACTCTTCTGAGGTAGCCTCAATTCCGTCAGTGTTTTCTGCCGGTGATTCTCCCTCCTCATTTTCATCGTCACCTTTGATGACGGTGCACACTGAGGCAATCTCGTCATTGCCCCTCAGGTTGATCAGCCTTACGCCCTGGGTATTGCGACCCATTACGCGCAGTTCTTCAACCCGCAGGCGGATAATGATGCCGCTCTTGTTGATGATCATGAAATCCAGGTTCTCATCAACAGCCAGAATGGCTGCCAGATTACCTGTTTTATCGGTAAGGTTCATGGTTTTCACACCTTTACCGCCACGGTTGGTAATCCTGTAATCTTCAAGGGCTGAGCGCTTGCCGTAGCCCTTTTCTGATACCACGAGAATATCATGATCCGGATTGTCAACACATACCATTCCGATCACTTCATTGCTGTCGCCGTCCAGGTCAACACCCCGAACGCCCTGAGCTGTCCGGCCAACGGCGCGAACTTTGGATTCGTTGAACCTGATGGCCTTTCCTTCGCGGGTGGCTATAATGATTTCATTCTTGCCATTGGTCAGGCGGGCAGTCAGCAGCTGGTCGCCGTCCACGATAGTGATGGCATTGATACCAGTACTTCTCGGGCGGCTATATGCTTCCAGTGCGGTTTTCTTAATCAGTCCGCGCTTGGTGCAGAGAATCACAAAGTTGGAGTTTACATAATCCTCGTCCATGAGATCACCGGTCGGGATGTAAGCCAATACTTTGTCGTCCTGTTCAATATTGATAAGGTTTTGGATGGCCCTTCCCTTAGAGGTCTTTGATCCTTCCGGCACTTCGTATGCGCGCATCCAGAAGCACCTGCCCTTTTCCGTAAATATCAGCAACCACGCGTGATTGCTTGTGGTGAAGATGTGCTCTACAAAGTCCTCCTGACGGGCACCGGTTCCTTTGGAACCGACTCCTCCCCGTCCCTGAGATCGATATTCCGCGAGGTTAGTCCTCTTGATATAGCCGGCGTATGTAATGGTAATGACTACGTTATCATCCGGAATCATGTCCTCAATGCTGAGGTCGGCCGATGAATACTCAATGGCCGAACGGCGTTCATCGCCGAACTTCTCAATCAGGTATTTCAGCTCATCCTTGATAATGCCCATGCGGAGGTCTTCGCTGGCCAGGATCTCCTTGAGGCGCTTGATTTGTGCCATCAGCTCGGCATATTCTGCCTTGATCTTGTCGCGCTCGAGGCCTGTCAGTCGCTGCAGGCGCATGTCGAGGATTGCGCGGGCCTGTATCTCAGACAGTGCAAACGTGCTGATCAGTCCCTCTCTGGCAACATCCGGAGTGTCTGATTCTCTGATCAGCTTAATCACGGCATCAAGGTTATCCAGAGCAATGAGGAGACCCTCAAGAATGTGTGCCCTCTCCTCTGCTTTTCTGAGTTCGTATTTAGTTCGACGGATGACTACCTCGTGACGGTGCTCCACATAACTGTGGATGATGTCCTTGAGGTTAACGGTGATTGGCCGACCGGCAACAAGCGCTACATTGTTTACTGAAAATGAAGTCTGTAGGCTCGTGTACTTGTATAAATTGTTTAATACAACATTCGGTATAACATCCCTGCGGAGTTCGTATACAATACGAACACCTTTGCGGTCAGATTCGTCACGAATCTCGGTGATTCCATCAATCTTCTTTTCTTCCACCAGCTCCCAGGTGCGCTTGATCATTTCAGCTTTATTCACCTGGTAAGGAATCTCTTCGACGATGATGACATCCCTTCCGCCATCTTCTTCGATCCGGGCCTTACCTCTGATAACTACCCTTCCACGGCCGGTTTCATAGGCACTCCTAACCCCATCGACACCATGGATCACCCCTCCCGTCGGGAAGTCAGGTGCTTTTACGAACTTCATCAGTTCTTCAATGGTGATATCGCGGTTTTCAATGAAGGCAATGATTCCCTGGCAAACCTCTGTGAGGTTGTGCGGAGCCATGTTGGTGGCCATACCCACGGCGATTCCCGAAACACCATTCAACAGAAGGTTGGGAACCTTGGCTGGAAGAACTTTTGGCTCTTCCAGAGAGTCGTCGAAATTGGGTTGAAAATCTACCGTCTCTTTATCCAGGTCTTCGAGGAGCTCTTCAGCAAGCTTGCGCAGACGGGCTTCGGTATAACGCATGGCCGCAGGCGGGTCATTGTCCATACTTCCGAAGTTACCCTGTCCGTCCACCAGCGGATAGCGAAGGGTCCAGTCCTGGGCCATACGCACCATAGTGTCGTAAACAGCACCATCACCATGCGGGTGAAACTTACCGAGAACTTCTCCGACAATACGGGCTGACTTCTTGTAAGGGCGGTTCGAAAGAACTCCCAGTTCAAGCATACCAAAAAGCACACGGCGGTGCACTGGTTTCAGACCGTCGCGGACATCGGGCAGTGCCCGGCTCACGATAACCGACATCGAATAATCGATGTAGGCGGTTTTCATTTCATCCTCAATGTTTATGTCTACTATTTTCTCTCCTTCTGCCATCTTTTCAGGGGTTTTGTGCTGAGCACGGTTCTTGTGCCATAAAAGGCCGCGCGAATGTAGCGCCTCAGGTGTGCAGAACAAAGAGGTAAATGGCACGCTTTATTCACAGGATGTGAATTGCTGATAATGGCTCTGATTTGCCATCTGCCATCAGACCTGAGGACCTTCTTTCGGATCGAAAATGCCGGGCTTCAGACGGTGTTTTGTTTTGACAGAATTATGTGAATAATTAACCTTTGAGTCGCCGGGGCTCTGCAAGCGCCCGGATACTTTTGGAAAGTGCAGATTGACGATTACAGTCACGAAATAATATGAACAACAAGTCGTATACCGGACATTTGAATTACGTTTGAAGCACGTGCAAGAGAGAACGGTTCGACAATTAAATATTCAGGAGCAGAGAGTATGAGTATGGAAGCAAAATTTTCACCCCGTGTGAAAGACGTCATGGCCCTTGCAAAGCAGGAGGCCATGAGATTGGGGCATAACTATGTCGGAGTAGAACATCTTCTTCTCGGTGTAATTCTCGAAGGAGAAGGCACAGCCATGAAAATCCTCGACATTCTGAAAGTCGATGTGGCAAGGTTGCGCAAAATCATTGAGGCATCTATTGCCGCAGGTACAACCGGAAAAAGCACGGCAGGACAGAATATTCCGCTGGTCAAGCAGGCTGAGCGCGTGCTGAAGATCACTTACCTCGAGGCCCGTTCGCTTAAGTCGAGCATTATCGGAACAGAGCATTTATTGCTGAGCATATTGAAGGACACTGACAATGTGGCAACAAAATCCCTGGCTTCATTTGGTGTCGATTATGAATCAGTGCGCGAGGAAATGGAAGGACTGCGTGGTATTGCCAATGAGGAAGATATGCCGCGAAGCGAATTTCCCGGAAGTGCGGATGATGATGACGACGACCGCGGTGGATTGCCCGGCGGTACCGGTGGATCGAAGAAGCCCGGCGACAGCAAGAGCAAAACTCCGGTGCTGGATAACTTCGGACGCGACCTCACCAAACTGGCTGAGGACGGTAAGTTGGACCCTATCGTAGGACGTGAAAAAGAAATCGAGAGGGTTTCTCAGATCCTTTCACGCCGCAAGAAAAACAACCCCATATTGATTGGTGAACCTGGTGTCGGTAAGTCTGCCATCGCAGAAGGTCTTGCCCTGAGAATCATTCAGAAGAAAGTATCCAGGGTGTTGTTCGGCAAGCGAATCGTTACGCTGGATATCGCCTCACTGGTTGCCGGTACCAAGTATCGCGGTCAGTTTGAGGAGCGCATGAAAGCCGTGATGAACGAACTGGAGAAGTCGCCGGACGTGATTCTCTTCATTGACGAGATACATACCATTGTAGGTGCCGGAGGTGCCAGCGGTTCTCTTGATGCCAGCAATATGTTCAAGCCCGCTCTTGCACGCGGAGAGATTCAGTGCATCGGAGCTACTACCCTGGATGAATACCGCCAGTATATTGAAAAGGACGGTGCGCTGGAACGCAGGTTCCAGAAGGTAATGGTGGAGCCAACAACCATGGACGAGACCATCCAGATTCTGAATAACATTAAGGATAAGTACGAAGAACATCACAGCGTAACATACACCGACGAGGCTCTCGAGGCATGTGTGAAGCTGACAACACGTTACATCACCGACAGGCACTTGCCTGATAAGGCCATCGATGCACTGGATGAGGTGGGATCAAGGGTACACCTGAATAATATCACTGTTCCCAAGGAGATCATCGATATCGAGAAGAGCATCGAGGATGTGAAGGAAGAAAAGAACAAGGTAGTTCGCAGTCAGAAATATGAGGAAGCTGCCAAACTTCGCGATAAGGAAAGGCAATTGCTCGAGAAGCTCGAAGCGGCCAAGGCTAAGTGGGAAGAAGAAACCCGCAACCACAGGGTTACAGTAACTGCAGATCATGTTGAGGAAGTAGTGGCCATGATGACAGGCATACCTGTACAGCGCGTGGCAGAGAAGGAAAGCGGAAGGCTGGCCAAGATGGATCTGGAACTGAAAGGAAAAGTGATTGGTCAGGATGAAGCTGTACTCAAGGTGGTGAAGGCTATCAAGAGAAACAGAGCCGGATTGAAAGATCCGAACCGTCCCATCGGTTCGTTCATTTTCCTTGGGCCTACCGGTGTGGGAAAAACCCAACTGGCGAAAGAACTGGCCAAATACCTTTTTGATACTGAAGATGCATTGGTGAGAATTGATATGAGCGAGTACATGGAGAAGTTCGCTGTATCTCGCCTGATTGGTGCGC
>JBEAZL010000392.1:0-3414 GCA_041170085.1 Bacteroidota bacterium | reverse complement strand
CTGATCCCGCCGACAGCACACAATATGTATACAGCAATGTGAACTACAGAAAGTACGACATAGATAAGAGCGAATTTGGCTTCAACATCAAAGTCGGACATCAGCTGGATACGCGCACAACTGTGGGAGTGGAAATTTTTATGGGGCTGGGCATCAAGTACAAAAACGTGTCTCGCAAACAGCTTACCGAGAACTTCTTTGAAGATCAGGAAGAAATTGACGCAACCATTTTCTCATCAGACGAGCCAGGACAATATTTCCGTCCCGCCATTCCCATGGGGCTGCGGTTGATTGTGCTTGTATAGATATCCGGATCAAAGGTCAGAGACCTTCGCTGCTCCACCCGCGCTTTCTGAGATATTCGAGGTACTTCGGAAGTACCTGTCTGACGGTGGCAGCAGACTTCATGTTATCATGCATAACAACGATATCCCCTTGTCGTGAATGGCGCACCAGGCGGTTCAGACATTCATCTGCACTCACATCCGGATCAAAATCTCCGGGCATCAGCGACCACATGTATACATCATATTCCTTCGCAAGAGCAGCGAACTGACCCCTTGTTATCCTGCCATAGGGAGGCCTGAATAAACGTCCGCCAATCACATCGGCAGCCCTTTTGACATCGGCGAGATAAGCTGCCTGATCAGTCTTCCATCCGCTTAAATGGCTATAGGAATGATGACCCACGGTATGTCCTTCGCGCCGCATCCGTTCAACGATTTCGGGGTACTTATCTGCCTGCTGTCCAAGCAGAAAAAACGAAGCCCGCATGTCGAATTCTTTCAGCACATCGAGTATCTGAGGTGTGATATCCGGATTCGGACCATCGTCGAACGTAAGATAAACCAAACCTTTGCCGGAGGGCATAGACCATCTTGCCCGGGGCAGTATCAGGCGCATCCAGAACGGAGGACGTTTGAAATACATCTTGGCGAAGGTAGCATCCCTATCTTCGCGAACCCTAAGGAAACAACAGAATCGCAAGCAGAATTTACATGGAATACAACTTCCGGGATATTGAGAAAAAGTGGCGCAGCGAATGGGTAAAACGCGGAACAAACCGCGTTACCGAACAAACTGACAAGCCGAAATACTACGTATTGGATATGTTCCCTTACCCCAGTGGTGCGGGACTGCACGTTGGTCACCCGCTCGGGTACATCGCGAGCGATATCATTGCACGCTATAAAAAGCTTCGCGGATTCAATGTATTGCATCCCATGGGCTACGACAGCTTTGGTCTGCCTGCAGAACAATATGCGATTCAGACGGGTCAGCATCCCGCCATTACCACAGCCAATAATATCGAGCGCTACAGAGACCAGCTTGACAAGATCGGATTCTGCTACGACTGGGACAGAGAAGTAAGAACATCCAACCCCGATTACTACAAGTGGACCCAATGGATATTCGGGCTCATTTTCAACTCGTGGTACAATAAGGACACAGACAAGGCTGAGCCTATCGAAACCCTAATTGCCAAATTTGAAGACAACGGTACTTACAATGTAAACGCGGCAACAGACGAGAACTGGTTCCGCAATCTCCCGCAGGATAAATTTCCATTCTTCGGCAAAAACTTCGAAGGAGACTTTACCGATACTGACTGGAAGAGCATGAACGAAGAGCAGCAGCAACTTGTGCTGATGCAATTCCGGCTCACCTATCTCGCCGACTCAGTAGTGAACTGGTGTCCCGCCCTGGGCACAGTGCTCGCCAATGACGAAGTGAAAGATGGCGTGAGTGAGCGTGGCGGACATCCCGTTGAGCAGCGACTGATGCGACAGTGGAGCATGCGCATATCTGCCTATGCCGACCGTTTGCTGCGCGATCTGGACGAACTCGACTGGAACGAGAGCATCAAGGAAATTCAGCGCAACTGGATTGGCAAGAGCCAGGGAGCATCCGTGCATTTTCAGCTCGACGGACATAACAACTCCATCGAAGTTTTCACTACTCGACCAGATACCATTTTCGGAGTTTCGTTCATGACCCTCGCTCCGGAACATGAGCTTGTTGATATCATCACCACCGACGAATACCGCAGCCAGGTGGAGTCGTACGTGGCGCAGACTAAACTGAAAACAGAGCGCGACAGACAGAGCGACGTGAAAAACGTAAGCGGACAATTTACCGGAGCCTATGTCGTACATCCGTTCACAGGAAACAAAATTCCGGTGTGGATTGGCGAGTACGTGCTCGCCGGATATGGCACCGGAGCCGTGATGGCCGTTCCGGCGGGTGACCAGCGCGACTATGATTTAGCCAGGAAATACAACCTGCCCATTCCGAATATTTTCAGGAACGTTGATATATCAGAGAAAGCCGAAGCATCCAAAGATGCCGTGCTGGAGAACTCATCATTTCTCGATGGACTCACTGGATACGAGGCCCTGCCTGTAATCATTCAGGAAATTGAGAAAGCCGGTGTGGGAAGGGGCGCAACCAATTACAGGCTGCGCGATGCGGTCTTCAGTCGCCAGCGCTATTGGGGCGAACCCATTCCAGTTTATTACAAGAACGACATTCCATACCTCATCCCCACTGAGCAGTTGCCCGTGGTATTGCCCGAGGTAGATAAATACCTGCCCACCGAAGATGGCGAACCACCATTGGCCAGGGCAAAAGACTGGACCTACAAAACCGCAGATGGCGAGTATCGGATGGAATACAACACCATGCCAGGCTGGGCAGGATCATCGTGGTATTTCCTGAGATACATGGATCCGCGCAACGAATCCGAGTTCGCTTCGCGCGACAAGGTGGACTACTGGAAACAGGTTGACTTCTACGTAGGAGGTGCAGAACATGCCACAGGACACCTTTTGTATTCGCGCTTCTGGACCAAGGTATTGTCCGACCGCGGATACATCGGTTTCTCCGAGCCTTTTAAGAAGATGATCAATCAGGGGATGATACTTGGTCGGAGTAATCATGTCTACCGAATTGTGGGATCCAACAAATTCGTTACATCCGAGAAAAAAGATGATTACGAAACACAACAATTGTATGTAGACATCAACCTCGTTGACAATGATATCCTGAACATAGAAGGATTCCGCGACTGGATACCGGAATACAACAATGCGGAATTTATCCTCAACGACAACGGACAGTACACATGCACCTATGCCATCGACAAAATGTCGAAACGTTGGTTCAATGTTGCCAATCCCGATGACTTGTGTGAAAAATTTGGCGCCGATACCCTGCGATGTTATGAGATGTTTTTGGGTCCTGTGGAGCAGAGCAAGCCCTGGGATACGAAGGGCATCAATGGTGTACACAACTTCCTGCGCAAATTCTGGAGATTGTGTCACGATGCATCAAACAACTTTAGCCTGAGCGATGATGCGCCCACCAAAGAAGAGCTGAAAACACTCCATAAGACCATTCGCAAGATCACTGAAG
>JBEAZL010000391.1:0-3733 GCA_041170085.1 Bacteroidota bacterium | reverse complement strand
CAGGTCAACGAGCAGGGTCATGAGATTTCAAGAGGTTTTATAGTCGGCGACCACTGGCCGAAACCGGACAGATAAGAAACTATGAAAAGCCGATTTTCCGGTGACTGCCGTCGCACAGCGGTTTATTGGAGGATGCACCGCATCTGCATAAGGCACAGCCATTCTCAAAATCTTTAACCTCTCCGGACTCTGTTTTGATCCTTACAGGACCCTGGATGATATACGGTCCGGAAGCACTTACCGTAACTTCGAAAGACTCTCCTGCTAACAGATCGGTTTCAGAAAGTGACAAGGCTCCGCTGGGACATTTGCGCACCTGTTCAACGACCTTCTCAGCTTCAGCTCCCTCAAGATTGATCCAGGGACGCTCATTGCGACGAAATACTTTTGGCAATCCTACCAGACAGATGCCGCTATGGACGCATTTGGAAGGAGTCCAGATGATCTCCACACCTTTTCCCGCTGTACTTTTTTGACTCCATGGTTATTCTTTATGAAATGACTGTAAAAAAGATTCCATCTGACGGTTTATGCGCTCTTCGGTGGCCTGCAGATAAGGGTAACGCTGTTCGAAAGAGGAGGCCTTCACATAGGAAAACAATACCCGAAGCAATGCATTCTTCATACCCGATGGATGACGTATCAGACATATCATTTCCACCGGCAGCGCACCGACAGTGCTCTTTATCTCGCTGGCGGTCCGGCTGAAAAAAATGGTCTGACACCTTTCTTCGATGGCAATTTTCACGTACTCGAGCAACATACGATTGTACACAGCCAGTTCACGGTTGCAGGAATAGTCAATGCCCACCACAAATGCTTCCATGTGAGGACCGCATTTGAGCGATGTCAGGAAACCCACCCGCGTATCATCCCGATAAAGGAACAAGCATCTGAATCCCGCGCCCAGTCTTTCCTTCATTTCCGGAAGGATATCCAGATTCATCTTGCCAAGAGAAAATGCAGCATTGGAAACGACCTCATCGAAGAGCAACTTCATCCTTGGCAAATTGTCAAGGATATCTTTTGCGGTTGCAGATGTTACCCGAAGGTTTCCGGATTTCTTCATTACACCCTTCGCCTTGGTTCTAAACTTGGTGTTCATCGAGGCGAGGTAATCTTCAAATGTCTTCCATTCAGGTAAAACGGGCATCACCATGTTGTGGTCAACGGTGAAAGAAGTATAACCGGTACCAGAAAGGATCTCCGCAAACCGCCTGCTCTCCGGAAAAAAGTCTTTGATCAGAACTGCTGAGATGCGTGCATTCGCCTCCGATTCCTGCAACATGATCAGTCGAATAGCTTCATTGAGGCAGGCAGCAGCCATAGAAGCATCCAGCTCTTTGGCATACCGGAAACCATGCTCTCCGGTCGCAAAAGCCGAACCGGATATCAGAATGCGCGCTTTCCGCAGGGCATCCTTCCTGACCAGCGAAGTTGCCATAGCCCTCATAAATCCCGACTTTCCTCTCACATTGGTCTCCAGATCCGGAGCTTTGAAGCCTGTTACATGGAACACGCCGATCATCATCACATTCCCGGATTTATGCGCCACCATGTACCTTACAGAGAAAGATTCATCACGCATATGTTCAAGACAACGCAGAAACACCGGGTTGAAAAACACCGAATCACCTGCCAGTTTATTCCAGCCTGAGTGAAATTCTTCCGGAAATTCGCTGAAAACCTCTACTGCAGGATTGGAACCTGCCATAGGCTGCAGAACCGGAGAAGGTGTTGACACCATACTCCTGAAATGATTTAATCTTGTACAGCCCATAGTTCCCGTCAAAGGTAAGAGAACAACACAACCTTTGATGTGTTCAGACCTCAATAGCCAGAACGTTATGTCAGTCAAAGTGCATCCAAAGCAAGAGTTCATCGCCTTCGTCGATGGCGAATGTGTGCTGTGCAACAGATGGGTTTCATTTCTGGCGCATCACGACAAAAAGAAACGGCTGCGTTTCTCTGCACTTCAAGGCAAGACAGCTCATGAAACTCTCCCCGGAGAATTAATCACAGGTATGTCCACCATTGTTTATCTGAGAAAAGGAAAGATTTTTCTCAAATCGGGAGCCGCCATCAGAATGTTGTCAGATTCTGCCTGGTATTGGAAGGTGTCTTTGATCTTTCTGATTTTCCCTTCATTCCTGCGCAATTATATCTACGATTTTGTAGCATCGAAAAGGTTCGATTGGTTCGGCAGAAAACCTCATTGCAGCCTGACTTCAATGCCCGACAAGGAACAGGTTTTACCATAACTTTGCACTATGCTGCCGGGAATACCACTTCACGTTTACCTCGTCTTCGGAATCTGTGCCTTTTTTACTGTGGGGGCTTTTATTGCCGCTTGCTGGAATGGCAATTCTGACAGGTTGCGGAATTTCACCTGGTTCATTTCACTTGCGTTATTGTTTTGGATGATCTTCCAGAGCATCCTCTCTGTCAATGGCTATTTCATGGACAGAAAAGCCACTCCGCCGCATCTCGCTATTCCTGTCATGATGTTTCTCGGCGCCATTGCGCTGGTCTTCTCTTTCAGAAAAACAAGAAAGGTTCTTGACCATCTCTCTCTTGAAATTCTGACATGGCTTCACATAGTGCGCATTCCGGTAGAATTATGCCTGTACTGGCTTTTTCTTGAAAAGCAGGTTCCGCAGAGCATGACATTTGAAGGGATGAACTTCGACATCATTTCTGGTATCACGGCACCCGTGGTAGCATGGGCATACTTCCGAAAAGAAGTCATTGGTCCGAAAATACTTCTGTACTGGAACATTGGAGCACTCGTCCTGCTGTTGATTGTTGTTATTCGCGGAACAGGAGCTGTGCCCTCACCTATCCAGTCGTGGGATTTTGAGCAGCCCAACTATGCCATGCTTCATTTTCCTTTCTCATGGTTACCCACTGTGATAGTGCCCATCGTATTGATGAGTCATCTCATTGCGATCAGACGGATTTTGTCCGGAAAGGCCTGATCATAGCGGAAATGGCAATGAACAGAAAGGGTATCGCAGCTATTTTGTAGCGCACCAACGCGCCCAGGATCGGCACTGTAAAACCGATAATCCCACCGAGCACAATCACAAATGAAAAACACCACAGGAGCATTTTCAAATCCTCTCTCGCCGGTCTTCTGAACCGCACGAACATCAGTACAATCAACGCTGTAAGCAGCACATTCTCAAAAGCTGCCAGGATATAGAACGGACTGGAGGACTCAAAGAGGAACGGCCTGAAATAAGCGGTAGCCAATGCTTGCGGATAGTGAAGAAGAAAGGAACCAACATCAGAAATTTCTATCGGCGATATCATGCTTCCGGCTCCTGCCAACTCACCCACATTCACAAAATCCTGCTGCTTTTTTTGCAGCACATAAACCAGATCTCCTCCTGAGATCAATGGAAGGTTCAATGCAGCCAGAATCAAAACGAGATGCACAACAACAAAGTTGATCCAAACCATTCGGTGTGATGTGACCGAAGAGAGGATAAAAAACACCGAAGCTGGGATCATGGAAATGACAACATACTCCTTGAGATGAACGAGAAGCGCTGCGCTGGCCAGAAAGACAATCCAGACATAGATTTTTCTGTAGTCCGAAGGCAACCTGAAAAGAGACCAAACCAGAAGTCCGCAGCCCATCATCAGCGGCGCTTCCTTCAATACCCCTGAAGACCAGAAACACACCGACGGGACTAAAAAAACAATGGCTGCAAGCCATAACATCCTG
>JBEAZL010000390.1:0-6263 GCA_041170085.1 Bacteroidota bacterium | reverse complement strand
GTCATACCCTTTCGCTGTCGTTTGGCAGCCAGTATGGCTCCGAATTCCATGCGCCTCTCGCGCTGCTCCTCTGCTCGCGGATCAATGATCTGCACATCGTCGAGGTCGAGGTTGTTATCGGCAATGAGTTGTCTGATGACCTGTTCAGGGCCCAGCAGAACTGGTATGGCAATACCCTCTTCACGGGCCTGCTCGGCAGCTTTGAGAACCTTCAGGTTATCTCCCTCGGCAAAAACCACCCTTCCGGGATTTTTTCTCGCCCTCTCCGCAATTCCCCTGGTCAGGATGCTGTCTCGTCCCATTCGGCTCGACAATCTTGCGGCATACTGATTCCAGTCCATGCTTTTTACTCTGGACACACCACTTTCGATGGCTGCTTTGGCTACAGCCACCGAGACAGCTGTAATCAGCCTGGGGTCGAGAGGCTTGGGTATGATATAATCTTTTCCGAATGAGAGATGGCTGAGGTTGTAGGCCTCTGTGACCTCCTCCGGAACGGCGTCGTGAGTCAGGGCAGCCAGTGCATGTACTGCAGCCAGCTTCATGGCATCATTGATACAAGTCGCCCGCACATCGAGCGCGCCACGAAATATGTACGGAAATCCTAGAACATTATTTACCTGATTAGGATGATCGCTGCGGCCCGTGGCGAGAATCACATCTGCCCGGGTTTGGACGGCCTTTTCATAGGCGATTTCCGGATCCGGATTGGCGAGTGCAAATACAATCGGATTTGCTGCCATCTTAAGTAGAGTCGAAGGTTCGAGCACATCCTTCTTGGACAAACCGAGAAACACATCTGCATTTTCCATGGACTTATCCATGGGTATATCCTGATTCCCGTTGGCATAAATGCTCTTCCTGGAATCGAGGTCATTGCGGCCATGATGCACCAGACCCTTGCTGTCGTACATCATGATGTTCTCACTTTTTGCTCCAAGTTGAAGCCAGAGATTGAGGCATGAAAGCGCGGCTGCTCCGGCCCCGCTGACCACAATTCTTACATCTCCGATTTTCTTTTCAGCAAGCTCAAGGGCATTGAGCAGCGCTGCGCTCGAGATGATGGCTGTGCCGTGCTGGTCATCGTGCATGATGGGAATATCCAGAGCGGCTTTGAGTTTCTCCTCAATGTCAAATGCTTCCGGAGCTTTGATATCCTCCAGGTTGATGCCGCCGAAGGTGGGCGAGATGTTTTTAACCGTTCTCACAAATTCATCTACATCCTCTGTATTTACCTCGATATCAATTGAATCAATATCCGCGAAAATCTTGAAGAGCATGCACTTTCCCTCCATCACAGGCTTGGAGGCTTCCGGACCGAGATTGCCGAGTCCGAGGACTGCCGTTCCGTTGGAAATAACAGCGACCAGATTCCCCTTTGCTGTATAACGATATACGTCTTCGGGATTTTCTTTGATAGCCAGACAGGGTTCAGCAACACCCGGGCTGTATGCGAGGGCGAGATCGTGCTGGTTGCTGTGAGGTTTGGTCGGTATTACCTCGAGCTTGCCAGGTCTGGGTTTCTCGTGGTATTCCAGTGCATCTTTCCTTCTTGCGGTACTCATCTGTTGCAGGTTGGTTTGGCGGCCAAAAGTAAGGGTAAGCGATTTTCACTCCGGAATGCCTGTCATGCAGGGTATTGAAATGAAAAAGCCCCCTTAACGGAGGCTTTTATCTGTTCAGATTTGGGAATCTGAGAATGTCTTAATTTGAAAACACGATGCGCAGCGATGAAGATATCGCATTGTCAACCACCATGTTGCACAAATAGGTGCCTTGCTCAAAATCAGCGCTGTTCAGGAAAACCACACCCTGACGGGTATCGAGTGGAATGGTTTTTACTACTGCGCCAAGCAGGTTGGTGATGTCGATTCTTGCATTTGTGCCCTCGTGAGCAAAAGTGAGATTGGTGGTTCCAACAACCGGGTTGGCACCCGACAAACTCAGTTCGGCCTTAGGAGTTAATTCTTGGATGCCTACGGTGCATGATGCATCTACTGCATAACCAACTTCCGTGCAGGTTTCATTGGCAGAGTTATAGTGATCAAAGAAGCAGTAACGCACGATGGTTTGTCCGGGATTGGACTGGTGCTGATAATATCCGCTGAATGTTGTGTTCGTTGCACCTGCGGGAACTACCACCAGGAGGTTAGTAGCTGTAGGAGATTCATCTGTATCCCAGTCGTAGCACAATGGTCCCCAGCAGAATTTGTTGCGGCTGCCGTTGATTTCGGTAACGATCTCGCGACGAACCCTGATGGTCATATCGCTGGAGCTGCTGTTGATCACACCCCAGTGACAATCGATCTCGGCGTCGTCAGGATTTTCACCGTTTCCAAGCACACAGTAAACAGGATCAACCAGCTGAATATCCTGAGCGAACAATCCGCCTGAGGCGATCAGAAGTGCAAAGAGAAGGTAATGTTTTTTCATGGTAATGGTCTCAAATTTTCTCAAAGGTAAATCAGAGATCACACAGTGTCAGAATAAATCAGCCCGATTCTTGGGGTTTTATGAGGTTGGACTGGTTCTGAAGGAGGTTTTTTCGACAGCTTAGCTTTATAATAGTTTCCGAAATAAGTTGTCAGGGAGAGCCGTATTTCAAGTACATTAGCGCCTCGTTTAAAATCAAAAACCAAGCGATCACATGAAAAAAGTTTTACTTTCTCTTGCTGTTCTTATGACAGCTCTTGTGAGTTCAGCGCAGCTTCCTTCTGGTAGCGTAGCTCCTGACTTCACAGGTACTGACCTCAACGGTAACCAGCACAACCTTTATGATCTCCTCGATCAGGGTTACAGCGTGGTAATCGACGTATCTGCTACTTGGTGCGGTCCATGCTGGAACTACCACCAGTCTGGCGTACTCGAGGAAATCTACAATGAACACGGTCCTGAAGGAGATCAGACCATCATGGTTCTGTGGATTGAAGGTGATGCCACTACCAACACTGATTGTCTTTACAGCTCTAACGGCTGCAACAGCTCAACTCAGGGTGACTGGGTAACTGGTACTCCATTCCCGATCATCGATGATGCTTCTATCGCTGATCTGTATGCTATCACTTACTTCCCGACTACATTCCTGATTTGCCCTAACCGCATTATCGTGGATTCACAGTCAATTCAGCCATCTGTAGCTACAATTAACAGCTTCCTCGATGACTGCGAAGTAGCAACTTTTGCTAACGACCCTGCCATCCTCGGCGCTTCTTCAGCCGGTGGCGATTGCCTCAACGCAGATGTGACCCTGACAGTTGTACTCCAGAACATGGGTACTTCAGCTCTTACTGCTGCTACTATCCAGGTAACTGGTGGTGTTAGCACTGTAACTGAGAACTGGACTGGTAACCTCGCTACTTATGCTACTACTGAAGTTGAAATTCCTGTTGCCATGAACGGTGCAGGTACACTCAACATCACCATCACTTCAGCTGACCAGAACCCTGCCAACAGCAGCGTTGCTCTCGGAGCTGGTGTTCCAACATCTACAAGCAACGTTCGTATTGAATATGCTACCGACGAGTGGCCAGAAGAATTCAGCTGGATCATTCTCGACGAGAACGGAAACATCGCTGCTGAAGGCGGTCCTTATGCTACCGGAGCTGGTCCACAGGATCCAGTTATCGGTTACCAAGACATCTGGCTCGATGCTACCGGCTGCTACACTTTCATCGCTATCGATGGATTCGGTGACGGTCTGCACGGTTCTCAGTGGGGTGGTACCGACGGTTCAATCTCTGTTTACGGTTTGAACAACGGTAACCCACAGTACCCATGGTACGACTATGATGGTTCTTACGACTATGAAGAGGATGCTGGTTTCGGTAACGTAAACCAGGTGGTAAGCGTGAACGATAACGAATTCGTTTCAGTTCTGAATGCTTATCCAAACCCAACTGCCGATCAGACTACCATCAACTTCAGCATTGCTGAGGCTGGTCTCGTTCAGATCGAAGTGGTTAACCTCCTCGGAGAAGTGATGATGGTTGATAACCTCGGAAACCTGAACAAGGGTTCTTACAACCAGATCGTGGATATGAGCAACCTTTCTGCCGGTGTTTACATGGTGAACATCCGCGCGAACGGTAACCTCGCTACCCTCCGCGTGAACCTCACTAAATAAGATTTTTTAAATCTGATTTGAAAGAATCAGCAGCTTGGTACAATACTTGTCTCCCGGCTGCTGATTCTTTTTTTTATACAAACCCAACACTCATGAAACTCTTTCTCCTCGCCACAACCTTCGTTCTGTCTTCAGCCCTTTTTGCGCAGGATGCCAAAGTGCCAAGCGTGCAGCTCAAAGACATGGCTGGCAATACCATCGACACCGGCACCTTGTCAAACGATGGCAAACCCATCGTGATCTCATTCTGGGCTACATGGTGCACACCATGCAAGAAAGAACTGAACGTTTATGCTGAACATTATGACGAATGGATAGAGGAGACAGGAGTGAAGATCGTGGCCGTCAGCGTCGATGATCAGCGCTCTGTTACAAGGGTTACTCCATATGTAAACAGCGTATCATGGGAGTTCGATGTTCTTTTGGATACCAATAGTGCCTTCAAGAATGCCATGGGAGTTGTCAATGTTCCTCACACATTCCTGATCGACGGGTCTGGAAACATTGTTTGGCAGCATAACAATTATAGCGACGGAGACGAGGAGGAATTACACGAACAATTGCTAAAATTGTCGGGCAAATAATCCCGGTCCCAAAGGCACTGCCCCGGAACCGGGGCAACCTTTAACCATTCGATGCATTATTACCGTTACTCGCTGCTACTGGCGGCGATTTTGTTCACCCTGACTGTTATCGGTCAGGAAACAGGGAACCCTCCCTTACAGGGTCAGTTACACGGCAACTTTCAGTTGCTTTTCCAGCAATACAACAAGGATTCACTCATTGGTGCTCAGGTACCCGACGAGAAGTCGGCCATGAATGCCTTTGGTAATTTCACATACACCCTCGGCGGATTCACTGCCGGCGTACGCTTCGAAAGCTACCTGAACTCGATCCTGGGTTATCCCGGACGATTCAAGGGCTCTGGTATTGGTTACCGCTATGCCCAATACAAGAATGACCTGGTAGACATCACCGTAGGTAATTTCTACGAACAGTTTGGAAGCGGAATGACTCTCCGCACATACTGGGAACCTAACCTGGGCATCGATAACGCTCTGGACGGAGTCAGGGTAATTCTTACCCCCACAAAGGGTCTTACGTTAAAAGGGGTCTACGGCCATCAGCGACTTGATTTTGAAAACCGGTTGGTGCTCACTGAAGGAATAGTGCGCGGAGGAGATGCAGAGGTATTTCTGAATGACCTCATTCCTGGTCTTGCCGATGCAAAGACCAAAATCACTCTCGGTGCAAGTTTCGTGAGTAAATACCAAAGTGGTGAGACCATCCAGAAGGACTCACTCGTCCTTGAGTTGCCGAATAACGTCGGAACTTCCGGAGTTCGCTTTCAGGCCATTCGCGGACCATTTCAGGTTTCAGGCGAATACGTGACCAAGATTAACGACCCCAATGCGGATAACGCATACATATACAAAAACGGAACAGCCATTCTCGCCAATGCGAACTATAGTGTGAAGGGACTTGGAATCAATGTGGGTTATAAGTTCATTGACAATATGGCCTTCCGGAGCGACCGCGATCTGCTGCTATTCGATGTGCCCATCAACTTCCTGCCTGCCATTACCAATCAGCATACCTATAACCTGGCGGCTACATTGTATCCGTATGCCACAGTGCTCAATGGTGAAGTGGGCATGATGGGTGAAATTTTTTACACGTTTAAGAAGGACTCCAAACTGGGAGGCAAATACGGTACACAGCTTTCACTCAATGTCGCTGCGGCCAATGGTCTTGACACCACGGCTTTTACCGGATCTGAGGGCCTGATCGAAGGCTATCAGACCAATAGCCTCGGTTTTGGCGAGCGCAAATACGTTCGCGACATCAATGCACAGATCAAGAAGAAGGTGAACAAGAACCTTACGCTGCTGTATACCTATTATTATTTCGAGTTCAATAGTGAGGTTACTCCGGTAACGCAAACTTTCAAAGGGATTATTTACGCAGACATTCACGTGGCAGAAGCTCAGTTCAAGCTGGCTCCGAAGCACTCGCTTCGCACTGAAGTCCAGGCTCTTTTCACGGAGCAGGATAAAAAAGACTGGGCCACCATTGTCGCCGAGTACACCTTTTCACCTCACTGGACCATTGGTGTGATTGACCAGTACAACTACGGAAA
>JBEAZL010000389.1:0-3454 GCA_041170085.1 Bacteroidota bacterium | reverse complement strand
TTGCCCAATCGGGGTATGTAATCCTTGCGAAATTGTCTGCCGGATTCGGAAATATCTCTAGTTCAGATGCAGTCAGCCACTCCACATCCGAAATCACACAATTCGTTTGCCAGTCAAGGCTGGTATTGTCATTACAATAGGCTTCAAATGCATCATTGGCATCCTGCTGGTTCTTCAGGTAATAACCCAGCCAGTATTGAAGAAGATTGTGAGTGATTTCCTGTTGTTCCTCGCGCGACATTCCGGCGAATAAAAACTCGCCCAGGTCGCAGATGGTGCCATCATCAGCATAACCACAATGCCCGCCCTCGATGATACTCACATAAGCTTTACAGTTGGTTGTTGCCGTGGAAGTGTACATCGGCAAATGATGATCCGTCGGTGGTGTCACCTCATCGGAAGAACCACTGATAACAAGGGCAGGAACATTCACAGATGACGCAGCTCCAATAGCTGAAGGACTTGTCTCGGCTGGTGCCAGTCCGACAACACAATCCAGTCCGTCAATTTCCGCAGCAGCCAGCCACGAACAGCCACCACCCATCGAATGTCCCATCAGTGCCTCACGACCGTTTAAACGCTGATAAAAGTCCGAGACGGCATCGGCACCCTCAGCTACCATCGACTCAACGAGAAAAGCCAGATCAAGGCCAAAAGCTTCGTGATCAGGAAAGGCTTCTCCACCCGTAGTGGCGAAGGTCATTATGTATCCCTGAGGCACAAGGAAATTCCAGATATTCGAATAATCGTCCCAGGGCATGAAAAATCCATGTCCGAAAACAATCACCGGAAAACTGCCTGTAGAAACATCAACATTATCTCCGGCCACATCGGCGGGATAATAAATCTCACACGTCACATCGCGGTCGCGCGAGGCATCATAAAAAGATGTTGAGAGATGTCCGACTTCATATTGGGCAGATCCGGCAATGGCTATAACAAGAAACGAAATCGTAGAAAATATTTTCATGTTGGCTGTTTTGGTCAGAACCAATATACACCAACACGGCTAACTACCCGAGCGCGGCGAGATAATTCTCTGCCCGATCCAGCAGTGCTTTCTTCTTGCCATGATCAAAACCATCCCAGGTACGCAGCAGCATCGAGAGTCGTGGATTGGATGAAAAGAAGTCGCGGTGCACAGCCATAAACCTCCAGAAAAGACTGTCCCACACTTCCTGCCACTCTCCCTTTTTGAAATCGGACATTTTCAGTATGTAATTGCTGCCACTGATATAAGGCTTGGTAGCGAAAATTCCGCCATCGGCAAACTGACTCATGCCATAGACATTCGGAACCATCACCCAATCGTATGCATCGATGAACATCTCCATGAACCATCGATACACTTCATCGGGATCGAATTCACAGAGCAACATGAAATTCCCCAGGATCATCAGCCTTTCGATATGATGGCTGTAGGCCCTTTGGTTCACACTTTCAATCACCATATCCAGAGGCGGAATGCCTGTATTACCTGAATAAAACGACTGCGGAATCCTTCGTTTGAATGACCAGTAGTTCTTTGTGCGCTCTTCCCTGCCTTTCATGACATAAACAGCCCTGATGAATTCGCGCCATCCAGCCACCTGCCTCAAAAATCCTTCGACCGAGTTTAACGGAATATCGTTTTGCACATCATACTCCAACGATCTCCTGACAACGGTTTCGGGTGAGATTAAACCGATGTTCATCATCGGTGACAAGACACTGTGAAATAATATTGGCTGGCGGGATACCATCGCATCTTCGAATGAACCGAAGTCGCGGAATCTGGTCTCCAGAAAATTTTCAAACCAAAGATTTGCATCGGAATGATTAACGGGATATCGCATCTTGCCCAACACTCCCGGGTTATCGGGAAAATGATGCATCACGTATTGCTCAGCTTCTTTCCATGATACAGATAAGCCAACTACAGGTGCGGGTGGTACTGGATATCCGGCAGGTAAACGCTTCCTGTTCTCTCCATCAAAACTCCACTTATCCCCGACAGGTGATTTTCCGTTCATCAGCCAGCCGTGCTTCCTGCGCTGATCCTGATAGAATGTGGTCTGAAAATATTGTTTTCTGTTTTCAAAGTACTTCAGGACATCACTATCCGAATTGAGAAACATCGGAGACTCGTGAATCCGCAATTCCAGTCCTGCCTTCGCGGTTGAATTTTGTAATCTGCGCGAAAGCCAATCATCCACAGGATCTACAACCTCAATGCGTCGCACACCTGAGAGAGCCAGGTGCTTCACGAGCTCTCTTATGTCAGCGATGAGTTCTTGCGACTCAACATAATGTACCAGCAAGTCATCCTGTCTCAGTGCCTGCTCATATTCCTTCATCGACGCGCGGTGAAACGCAAGCTTGAGCTTATGAAAATTGAATTCCCGAAAAAACAAGTGCTCTTCGACCAGCCAGAATTCATTCGCCAATCCCAAAAGCGGATTCGGACTGAATAGCTGATTCGGAAAGACGATGGCCGCAGACTTTGAACTCATATCACCTTGTTTCGGGATCGCCTGCACCTTTCGCTGCAGTATTTGACATCACCCCAAACTTTCTCCCATTTTTTTCTCCAGGAGAATGGTCGCTTGCAGGTATGACAAATTTTTTCCGGCAGATCAGACTTTTTCACCCCAATACTACCACCGGGCACAGTGAATTGTTCACGATTGGGAGGCGATCCAGGTAATGAGGGACATGATGATGAGCAGGAGAAAGAAGAATGCCATGTCCTTGAGCCATGATATTCTGCGTTGTTCCAAACGGTTTCTTTTGTGCTGAACCATGATACAAAGGTTCAACTACTTTCAGAACGGAGGCCCGGATATCCGGAGATCGGCAGATTCCTTTAGCAGTCTGTCATTTTTCTGAGCAAATGCCCGACGGCTGCTTAGCGAAGCATCACCACGTGTCCGGTCTTTTTCACCTTATCAGCAACTGAATCCTGGTGATACTCGATTACCCAGACATAGGCCCCGTCGTGGACGAAATAATCTCCTTTCCGGAAGTTACCCGTCCAACGTCCGTAGATATCGGTGGACTCATACACCACTTCACCCCACCTGTCGAAGATGAGCATGCTAAACTCGCGGATCAATTGAGGATCTGAGAATTCAGGACCAAAAACATCGTTCACGCCATCGCCGTTAGGGGTAAAGGAGTTGGGCACATAGAAGAACATCTCCGGCGGTGCATAACACGTATCAGGTGTTACCGTCCACTGAAGGGTTCTCGGACAGATAGAATCGGTCATGTAGATATACAGTACGTATGTGCCGGTGTCATTCACCATGATCTGCGACTGCTGAGAGCCTGTGCTCCATTCGTAATCGCCCGGCTGATCTGCAATCAGCTGGATAGGTTGATTGCCTCCGCCTCCCGGACATACACTGTCGAGAAGCATGATGGCAGAATCGGGAGAGGCCGGCTGAATGATGTATTCATAGTCGAGCGGACA
>JBEAZL010000388.1:0-10053 GCA_041170085.1 Bacteroidota bacterium | reverse complement strand
AAGTAGCATTGGGCCTGATTGCGAAACATCAGGGCCCTGGTGGTTTTCCGCACACCATCTAAGTTTCCGGCTTCCCTGAAGTACGGAATTGCCTCTTCATACTTAGCGGCATTGAGAAGAGCCAATCCTGTGTTATTCAGCTCGACTGCCTTGTTTTCATTACCTATTTGAGAGCAGGAAGAGGAGAAAATCAGAACGAATCCGACCAAAAATACGGATAGAAAATGTGACATTGGGTTTCTTGTTAAGGCAAATTGATTCAGCCAATATAGAAGATACACGGCTCCAGACACTGAACGGATCTATGGTGTCTCCATGGTTCGTATGCCGGCAGCAGCCATTAATCCTAAAAAATCGTTAACTCAGCTAATTCCGGCAACATTCTGGCCCGGTATTCGTTTCAAGAGTGTAGTTCCATTCTGGAACTTGGTTTTGGTTAAGGAATAGGAAACGGGTCTCTCAACGGAGAGACCTTTTTCATTTATACCCCTTGAAACCAGAAATTAATCCTGTTTTGACGCGGTAAAGTCCAGCCCGAAGAAGAAGAATTTCCGGAGCACCCGGTTCCGGCGCCATATCCGCTGTTCGCGGGCAATGACCTCTTTGCTGTTGTGTCCGTTGAAAAAAGCAGGCGGATACATACGCACATAGTGAATGCTATCCGGTTCAACCTGCAGGCCCTGAAGGGCGCACAATTCTTTCCACCTGTCGATGCTTCTGATGTTTTCATTGCCCAGGAGAATATCCTTGCCCAGCTTTTCATCGCGAATGGTGATGACCCTGTTGTTACCGCGCTGCAGATAAAGTTTGGTTCTCTGAATGATGTTCGAGCCATTCTCTTCAACCGCAATCATGCTGCCACCCGGTTTGAGGGAGGCCGCAATGAGATGGAGCGCAGTTTCTATGGGTTCAAGATGGTGGAGCGTATCCTGCACAATGACGAAATCAAACCGGTTTTCCATGCCTGTGGCATCGAACAGGTTTTCATAGTCGAGCTTCATGGTTTCAAGACTTCCATGCTTCGACCAGTAATTGAGCCTTTTGGGAATCTGTTCGAAATAGTATTCGAGTGTAGAACCCTGAACGTGGTATCCATTGAGGGCGAGAAAAATAGCTGTGGTACCATAGCCACAACCGACATCCCAGATATGTGCTTCCGGCTTACTTTCCACCTGACGGCAGATATACTCCAGGCGCTGCATATAGTAGGCCTTGCGGAATTCGAATTGCGACGGAGATTGCAGAAAACGGTAATACCCGCGCAATTCCTCGTGCGACTCGATTTCTGCCAGAAGGAGATCGAAAAAAGCCTCAGGTGTAATACGCCATTTCACGGCCGCGAATGTAATGCGCTTTGGGGCGGTTGATTTCAGGTGGAAAATTCAGCATACGCCTTCGCTGTGCGTCTGAATACATTTGGTCCATGTCTGAAACACGCCTGACCCTTCGTCATACCATTGCCCATGTTGAGGAATTTCATTCATCATTCCGACTGAACCGCGAAGATGAACCAACGGGGATGATACCTGAGAACCTGTACAACCTCAGGTACGAACTCATGCGTGAGGAGAATGAAGAATATCTCGAAGCGGCGCGCCGCGGAGATCTCGTTGAGGTCGCCGATGCCCTGGGGGATATGCTCTATATCCTCTGCGGAACCATTATTTCTCATGGTCTTCAGGAGAAGATTGAAGAGGTTTTCCGCGAGATTCAGCGCTCCAACATGAGCAAGCTCGACGAGAATGGCCAGCCGATATACCGGGAAGACGGAAAGGTTTTGAAAAGCGATCGCTATTTCCGTCCCGATATCGCCTCAGTTCTCGGTATGATTACAGGCGAGAAGGCCTGAGAATTCCTGATCTGACACCTCTGCGGTGTGTCTTATCAGACGCGGAATTCACTATCTTTGCGGGCTTTTTTAGGAAAAACATTTAGCCAGTATGATCACCATTACCCTGCCCGACGGCAGCAAGCGCGAAGTGGCTCCGGGCTCAACCGCCATGGATGTCGCCAAATCGATCAGTGAAGGACTGGCCCGCAATGTGCTCTGCGCCGAAGTCAACGGCGAGATCAGGGACGCATCGAGGCCAATCCATGAAAACTCAACACTGAAGCTGCTGACGTGGAATGACACAGGAGGGAAGAGTACCATGTGGCATTCTTCTGCCCACCTGATGGCTGAGGCATTGCAGTTTTATTACCCCGGTATCAAACTGGCCATCGGCCCCCCCATTGAAAATGGATTCTACTACGATGTGGATTTCGAAGGCGTAAGCTTCTCGCAGGAAGATTTTGATAAGGTCGAGAAGAAAATGCTCGAACTGGCACAGCAGAAGAACCCTTATGTGCGCCAGGAAATATCGAAATCAGAAGCCATCGAGTTCTTCCGCGAAAGACAGGACCCTTATAAGCTCGAGCTGATCGAAGATCTTCAGGACGGAGAGATTACATTTTACTCTCAGGGGAATTTCACTGATCTGTGCCGCGGACCACACATACCTGATACCGGTTTTATCAAGGCAGCCAAGCTGCTCAATGTAGCCGGTGCATACTGGCGTGGAGATGAGAAGAACAAGATGCTCACCAGGGTTTATGGTATCACTTTCCCCAAGAAGAGTGAGCTCGATGAGTATCTCGTGATGCTCGAAGAGGCCCGCAAGCGCGATCACAGGAAGCTGGGTAAGGAACTCGAACTGTTTCATTTCTCCCAGAAGGTTGGCCAGGGTCTTCCGCTTTGGCTGCCGAAAGGCGCCGATCTGCGAAACCGCCTCACGGCCTTTTTGCAGAATGCCCAGAAAAAGATGGGATATGTGCAGGTGATTACACCACATATCGGACACAAGGAATTATACGAAACCAGCGGTCACTGGGCCAAGTACGGCCAGGACAGCTTCAGACCAATCGAGACTCCGCAGGAGGGCGAGATGTACATGCTGAAGCCGATGAACTGTCCGCACCACTGCGAGATATACAAGAGCAAGCCTCGTTCATACAAGGATTTGCCAATCCGCATGGCTGAGTTCGGCACCGTTTACCGCTATGAGCAGACCGGCGAATTGCACGGACTCACCCGGGTACGCGGGTTTACACAGGACGACGCCCATATTTTCTGCACCAACGATCAGGTGAAGGAAGAAATCAGCAAGGTGATTGATTTGGTGCTGTATATCTTCAAGACCCTTGATTTCCAGAACTTCATGGTACAGGTATCTCTAAGAGACCCTGAGAATCCCGGCAAGTATATCGGAACCGATGAAAACTGGGAAAGGGCTGAACGTTCCATCCGTGAAGTTGCCGAAGAAAAGGGCTTGCAAACAGTTGTTGAATTGGGTGAGGCTGCTTTCTACGGCCCGAAACTCGATTTCATGGTTCGCGATGCCATCGGCCGCCGCTGGCAGCTGGGAACGGTGCAGCTTGATTACAACCTGCCGGAACGCTTTGAGCTTGAATACGTTGGGTCGGATAACCAGAAGCATCGTCCGGTGATGATACACAGGGCGCCATTTGGATCCATGGAGCGTTTTGTGGCCATTTTGATCGAACACTGCGCCGGACAGTTCCCGCTTTGGCTCACACCAGAGCAGGTGAGAATATTACCGGTAAGTGAAAAATACAATGATTACGCGCAAAAAGTCGCTGCGAATCTGAATTCTTACGATATTCGCGCCTCCGTTGACGAAAGCAACGAAAAAGTGGGCAAAAAAATCCGGGAAGCCGAGATTGGAAAAGTGCCTTACATGTTGATTGTCGGTGAGGAAGAAGCTGGTTCTGCCACGGTTTCCGCGAGGAAAAAAGGGCAGGGCGACGTCGGGGTTATGAGCATCGAAGCTTTTGCCCGGATGGTAGAGAAGGAAGTAGCCGACATGCTGGCGGATTAACGGATAAATTGAACAAGTAAAAAAAGGAGGGCCTATTATCAGGAAATTTCAGGGGCGGGTGCAAAAAGTTAATGAGCACCGCATCAACAACGAAATCACAGCTCAGGAGGTACGCCTCGTGGGTGAAAACATTGAGCAAGGTGTTTACAACGTCCGGGAGGCGTTGCGCATGGCTCAGGAACAGGAAGTTGATCTCGTTGAAATATCGCCCAACGCAGTTCCACCGGTTTGCCGGGTAGTTGATTACAAGAAGTTTCTCTATGATCAGAAGAAACGTCAGAAGGAAATCAAAGCCAAGCAAACTAATGTCGAAACGAAAGAAATTCGTTTCGGCCCCAACACAGATGAGCACGACTTTCAGTTTAAACTGAAGCACGCCATCAACTTCCTGAAGGAAGGTTCCAAGGTGCGGTCATATGTCTTTTTCAAGGGACGTACGATTGTCTTCAAGGAAAGGGGAGAGGTACTGCTGCTGAGATTTATTCAGGAGCTCGCAGAATACGGTGTGCCGGAAGCATTGCCAAAACTCGAGGGAAAGAAGATGTTCGTGATGATAAACCCTAAGAAAAAGTAAACTCAATTCAAATCATAGAGCGATGCCAAAAGCAAAAACCAAGTCCGGCGCCAAGAAGCGTTTCAAGCTGACGGGTACTGGCAAGATTAAGCGAAAGCACGCTTTCATGAGACACATTCTGACCAAGAAGGCGACCAAGCGTAAGCGCGCCCTCGGACAAGATGCACTCGTGAATCCGGCTGACGCTAAGAGTATCAGGAAACAGTTGCTCGCCTGAACCAAGGAGCACGGTATGTTTAACCCGGGAATTGGCCAAAGATTACAGAACACGTAACGCCAATTACCAAAAAACAAAAACAATATGCCACGTTCAAAAAATGCGGTAGCCTCCAGGGCCAGAAGGAAAAAGTACTTCAAGTTGGCCAAAGGGTATTTCGGTTCCAGAAAAAACGTTTGGACCGTTACCAAAAACTCAGTTGAAAAAGCCCTTACCTACGCCTATGTGGGAAGAAAGCTGAAGAAAAGAGATTTTCGTTCGCTTTGGATTGCCCGTATCAACGCGGGAGTTCGTCAGCACGGTCTCTCTTATTCAGATTTCATGGGTAAACTCCACAAGAGTGGTGTTTCCCTGAACAGGAAAGTTCTTGCCGATCTGGCCATGAACCATCCTGAAGCCTTCAAGGCTGTTGTGGATAAGGTGAAATAATACGTAGTTTGTATGCGGAAAAAGGGAATCTCATGGTTCCCTTTTTTTTTCCCTCAGTTTGTTTCTGTGGTCTCATCGAATAAATGGAAATATGGAATTTAAAGTATTGATCCCGAGGACTGGAATTTTCCTGATGATGGTGGTCGCCATGATGGCTATGCCAGCCGAAGCGCAGATACCAAAGGAAAATCCACTACTGCCCAACGATAATTTTCCGGCTACAGCCAGGTGGATCAACACGCCAAATGCGCTGTCATTCAATGAATTCAGGGATAAAGTGGTGGTGCTGCATACATTCGATATGCGCAGCGCCGAGTGTATAGAACAGTTTATCAGGCTCCAGGCAATGGCCGATATATCTCATCACATGGATCTGATTACCGTGTTTGATGTTGACTCAGCCGATGCATACCAGCTCGATCGTATCAATGAGTTCATCCTCCTTTATAAGGTGAAGCATCCTGTGGTTGTCATGCCGGGTTATGATGGACTGGTGAACCTGCCTCAGCCAAAACCGGGTATGATCATGTCTTATTTCAATTCACACCGCCCATTCAGCATCATTTCTAAACCAGGCTACTCAGCTGAACTCAAAAACCTGCTGGACCTGATGGATGTGATGCGCACCAGCCCCAAGGCCGGTGGCGTTTTTGCGGCTACCCACCTCACTGTTTCGGAGGATCCCGGGCTTTACGCTCAGTTTCTGATAGAATATCCAACCTATTTATCCCGCGGTGCCGGCGGACAGATGTTTTATGTGACTGATGCCGGTCACGACAGAATTGTACAAATCGATATCGATGGCCGCGTAAATACAGTTGTCGGCATGGCCGGAGGTGGTTATATGGATGGCAAGTATAATGAGGCCCGGTTCCGCCATCCCGGAGGAACTGCCTTTGTTGAGCAGGACTACAATCTGTACATTGCAGATACTTATAATCACATGCTCCGTGTAACCGATTTTAAAACAGGAGATGTGATGACGCTTTTGGGAAATGGAACCACCTTCAGGCAGTCGGCCATAAGCGAAGAAGGTGATTATCCGGGACTCACCACCAAAATTCACGATCCATCGGAACCATTTGGTTTTCCTACTGATGTGGCCATTTTCAAGAACCGGATCATTGTTGCGAGCGGAGAATACAATCAGTTGTTTGAGTACATGCCCAACTCGCAATCAGCAGTTGAGTTCGCCAGAATTCCGGCGGATTTCAGCAGCAACGGGATCAGGCCCTTCATCAGCAATATCACAGTCGAAGGAAATGCTATTTATTGTGTGCTCTCTGATGGCCAGCTATGGAAAGTACAATTGACAGAAGTGGAGAAAGGGCCGGAGCAAATTTCTGTTCAAAAGCTTCCTGCCAATCCGGGACTGACTTCAGTTGCCATCCGCGATGAGGTGATATACGGAACCGCCAATCACGCGTTGTATAAACTGGTGGATGGATCATGGAAAGTCTTGGCCGGATCTGATGTGGCCGGATTTAAGGATGGTAAAACCACAAGGGCAGGATTTGATTTCGCCTTCGATATCATGGATTTGAATGGCAAGTGGCTGATGTCAGACATGGCGAACCATACCATTCGTCAGCTCGAAGGGAAGAAGGTTAAAGCATCCACCTTTATTTATTATCCATCATCTGATTTGTGGCGGTTCGCCGATGCTACATCCGGCAGTGAATCTATAGCCTTTGATCCCATCAGGGTGAAGGAAGGCTCAAGGATCACGGTAAATCTCGACCTCAATGGCTACGACATCCTCGCCACCGGTCTCAACGAAGTTCACGACGACGGAACTTATCCGATCAAGCTTGATGCGAATGAACTGTATGCAGAAGAATTCACATTCAGCATAAGAGAGGAAGGTTTTCAGGGTGCTGTCCTGGTGGAAATGTACCTAACTCTTGAAGATGCAAAACGCAAAGGCAGATACCTTTTGAAGCGTGCATTCATGAATTTTCCTGTTGAATACGCTGAAGATGGTGCAGGAGCAGTAAGCCTGGATTGCAAGCCTCTGATTGTACCCGGAAAGAAATAATTACTCTTTGAGCACGCGGCTCAGGGCCCTGGCTGCTTCGGTGTAGTCTGGTTTCAGCTCGAGCGCCTTTCTGTAGTCGGCCTCTGCCTGTTTGTCCTTACCCAGGCTCTCGTAACTCAATCCCCTGTTATACCAGGCGCTGGTGTATTCAGGAAGCAGGGTAATGGCATTGGTGAATTCAACGGATGCAGAGTCGTATTGCTGCATATACTCAAGGTATATAAACCCTTTATTGAAATGTGCAGCTGCCCAATTGGGGTCGAGCTTCAGGATTTCATCGTAGATACGGAATGCGTTCCTGTATCGGGTTACGTCTCTGAAACCGGTTTCCTGCAGAAACATGGCCTTGTTATACATGGCCTCGATACTTTGAGGCTTCAGCGCGATGGCCTGGTTATAATATTCCAGGGCGAGATCATGCTTTTGCTGGGCCATCAGAAGTCCTACCTCTACATAAGCATCGTAATACTTCGGGTCCCTCTCAATAGCCGTCTGATACGAAGAGAATGCATTTGTGGTATCACCGGTTGCTCTGTAAAGGCGCCCTTTCAGGTAATAGGCGTAGGGCAAATACTCGTTCTGTCTTAAAGCATCATTGATGTGTTTAATGGCGATATCATAGTTTTTCAGGACGATATCGATGGATGCCTTTTTCAGCAGACAGTCGGTGTTCTTGTCGTTATGCTTCAGACAATTCTTGTATTCTTCATATGCTCCGGCAACATTCTGACGGAACCAGTGCAGCTCACCTTTGTACAGGTAAACATCATCGCGTGTGCTGTCTGCAGCCAATGCCCTCTGGATGTCTGCAAATGCCTGATCATAAAGCTCCTTGTTGCCGTAATACTGAGCCCTGTTCAGATAATGGATATAATTTGCGGGGTCTTCCAGAATCTTGCGGTTAAGCTCCGCGAGAACAGAGTCGACCTGTGTGGAATCAGCTGTTCCTGTCTGTTCAGAGCCTGCCGGTGTTGAGCGGTTGTAGCAGGATGCGACAGCCAGCGTAACCAATACGAAGATGAAGAGTTGTTTAAGGCGCATGGTCATAAGATGACGCAAGAATAGGCCTAAAAAAAATAAAAACCCACAGAGCTGTAGTCTGTGGGTTTAAAAAATGAGTCAATAATTACGCTTTAGCCTTTGCGGCAATAGCTTCACGCACTTTGGTTTCGATCTCTTCGAGCAATTCAGGATTGTCTTCCAGGAGTTGCTTTACGGCATCGCGACCTTGTCCGAGTTTCGTTTCATTATAGCTGAACCAGCTGCCACTCTTCTTGATGATGGCATGGTCAACGCCAAGGTCAATGATTTCACCTGTTTTGCTGATTCCATGTCCGAAGATGATGTCGAATTCAGCCACCCTGAATGGGGGTGCAACCTTGTTCTTGACGATTTTCACTTTGGCCCTGTTGCCAATGGCGGTTTCGCCGTCTTTAATCTGCGAGGCGCGGCGGATATCGCAACGTACGGATGCATAGAATTTCAGTGCATTTCCTCCTGTTGTTGTTTCAGGGTTACCGAACATGACACCGATTTTCTCGCGGAGCTGGTTGATGAAGATGCAGCAACATCCTGTCTTGCTGATGGTGGCAGTAAGCTTTCGCAGAGCCTTTGACATCAGACGGGCCTGGAGTCCGACCTGAGAATCCGACATTTCACCTTCAATTTCGGCACGGGGTGTGAGGGCCGCTACTGAGTCAATCACAATGAGGTCGATGGCTCCTGAACGAATCAGGTTATCTGCAATTTCGAGGGCCTGTTCGCCATTGTCCGGCTGCGAGATGAGCAGGTTCTCCGTGTCAACACCGAGACTTTCTGCATAGAATTTATCGAAAGCGTGTTCAGCATCAATGATGGCACAAATACCACCCTGCTTCTGGCACTCGGCCATGGCATGAATGGCCAGAGTAGTCTTACCCGAAGATTCAGGACCGTAGATCTCAACGATTCTGCCTTTGGGGTAACCACCTATTCCGAGAGCGATGTCCAGACTAACCGATCCGGAAGGAATCACTTCCATAGCCTCAATGGCTTCGTCGCCAAGTTTCATTACAGAACCTTTTCCGTAGGTCTTCTCGAGTTTGTCTATGGCGAGCTGAAGCGCCTTCAGTTTTTCTTTGTTAATCTCTGACATTTTATTGCGGTTTTGTGGGGCAATGATACCCTATGCCGGTTGTAACCTATTTACAATGCGAAAAAAATGGATTTCGGGGTGGAGATCGAAGAGATTTTAGTACACTCCCGCCCTCCGACCGCGAAGTTATTCGCCCTAAAGGCGTGCCCGCAGAAAGTTATGAACGCTTCATTAACCGGGTGATCCGGTGTTGCACAGAACGCCGGCGAACACTGAAATTTCAGGGTCAGTTTTTCTTGCGTCCGTAGAGGTCTTTCATCACGAACCATGCGAGTAAATACACGCCGGTAAAAAAAGAAGCATACAGCAATGATTGCTCTTTTCCCTGGTAGACAAAATCGCCGGAACCGAATTTCATGAATCTTTCGTAGAGCCGGTGCGAAATGTACCAACTCAGAAAGAAGAGAACCGGCGCGAGGCCGAGATAAATGATATTGAATTTTCTGCTCATGATCTTGCTCCAAAAATTGAACTTCCGATGCGAACCAAAGTACTTCCTTCTTCAATGGCAATTTTCCAGTCACCGCTCATGCCCATCGATATCTGATCGAATCCTTTTTCCTGAGGAAAACATTTGTCTTTCAGATGCAGGAATATTCTTCTCAGTTGCGCAAATTCTTCTCTGACCACATCTGTTTCGGCGGTCAGGCTCGACATCCCCATAACACCTCTGATGTTAACGTTTGGCCAATGATTGCCGGTGAGGTCCTTCATCATTTCTTCTACTTCATTCACGTCGAAACCGAACTTGCTCTCTTCTCTGGCAATATGCATCTGAAGAAG
>JBEAZL010000387.1:0-2792 GCA_041170085.1 Bacteroidota bacterium | reverse complement strand
TGGTGCGTCTTGTTGAAGAGAAAGAAATGATGGACATTAACCTCAGCGAGAATGAACATCCGAACGTGGCAATTTCCGGAGATGATGAAAATGCCATAGTCATTCACAACGGAAATACCGAGGTAAGCATTGGCAGCTCAGGCAAGCCTGATGAAAGCGAGTTGCACGACCAATTCAATAATGATGCAGTAGACCACGCCACAATTCTCGAACAGTCCGGACTGCTCGATGATATTATGGGAGGACTTGTGGATCTGGAGATCTACAAAGACATCAAAGAACGCATCGACACGATGCACCTCGACAGCCTTGTAAGGGAAGAGCTGGAAAAGAAAGGAATCCGCGCAGGATACCACTACGGTGTATTCAACAAATTCGGTAAACCTGAAATTGTTCCTCATCATTCCATTGGCTTCGAAGGACAACTGGCGCTGGAAGGATACAAGGCACAGCTATTTCCGAATGATCCGCTTCAGGATCCGAACTATATCCGAATACTATTTCCCGCCCAAAAGAACTACCTCATCAGCCAGATGTGGTCGATGCTGGCCATCAGTGCCATCCTCCTTCTGGTGATTATGTTCCTCTTCTCCTACTCGATCAGTACCATCTACAAACAGAAAAAATTATCCGATATCAAGAGCGACTTCATCAATAACATGACGCATGAATTGAAGACGCCTATATCTACTATTTCACTGGCATGTGAGGCACTCAACGATCCGGATATGCTTCGAAGTGAAACCAGCATGAACACCTATGTGCGCATGATAACCGAGGAAAACAAACGCCTCGGCATACTGGTTGAGAAAGTGCTGCGCACAGCCATTTTCGAGCAGGGCGAGATGCAATTGCAGATTAACAAAATCAATCTGCACGAGATCATTCAGAACATCATCAGAAATATTTCCATTCAGGTTACCGGCAAGAAAGGCAAGATCATTACACATTTTAACGCTACGGACCCGGTGATATACGGAGATCACCTTCACGTTTCGAATGTGATTTACAACCTGATCGACAACGCTGTGAAATATTGTGAGGGTTCTCCGGTCGTGGAGATTACCACCCGTGATGAGCGCAACGGAGTCGCCATTTCATTTCGCGACAACGGTATCGGAATAAGCCGTGAAAATCTGTCCCGCATATTCGATAAACTCTATCGCATACCGACCGGAAACGTGCACAACGTCAAGGGATTCGGGCTGGGACTGAGTTACGTAAAAGGCGTTGTGGAAAAACACGGCGGCACAGTTGATGTTGAAAGCGAACTCAGAAAAGGAAGTACATTTACTATACACTTACCACATGACTACGAAAAAGGCAACGAGGATTCTTCTCTGTGAAGACGACCCGAATCTGGGCACACTGCTCCGCGAATTCCTGAATACAAAAGGGTTCGAAACAGATCTGGCCGTAGATGGCATGGAGGGCTCGAAAATGTTCAAGAGAAACTCATACGACTTTCTCATACTCGATGTCATGATGCCTGTTAAAGACGGCTTCACACTGGCCGAAGAAATTCGTCAGGAAGACAAGCGCATTCCCATCATCTTTCTCACGGCGAAGAGCATGAAAGAAGACACGCTCGAGGGTTTCCGCATTGGCGGTGATGACTACATCACGAAGCCTTTCAGCATGGAAGAACTACTTGTGCGCATCAACGCCATCCTGCGCCGCGCGTCAGCTCTTCCTGTAGATGATTCTCAGGTGATGCAGTTCAGTGTCGGACACTATCAGTTTGATTACAACAAACAGCAGTTATCACTGAATGGTAAGGTGATCAAACTGACCACGAAAGAGAATGAGCTGATGTATCTTCTCTGCAAGAACAAGAATGGAATCATGGAGCGCACATTCGCGCTGAAATCCATCTGGGGCGACGACAACTATTTCAACGGTCGCAGTATGGATGTTTACATTGCCAAGCTGAGGAAACACCTGAAAGATGACCCTTCAGTTGAGATTATCAACGTACACGGAAGGGGTTTCAAATTGCTGGCTAACTGATTATTTCAGTCTGATCACTGCACCAGCAACAGGTTCCTGACCTTCAGAAAGTCCGTTCAGCTTGCGAAGTGCCTTGAGTTTGACAGCGTATTGCTGAGAAATATCCCGCAGTGATTCGCCCTGCACCACCGTGTGTTTTTCCTGTGTTCCCTTGCTGCGCTTAGGTTGCAGGTAGACGATATCCCCTTCGACAATCTTTTCACCCTTTGAAAGATCGTTATACTTTCTGATCTGCCATGGACTCATTTCAAGATCCGCTGCAATTGACTCCTGGGTATCAGAGGGGCCTGCAACCACATACTTCACACGGTTCGCAGAAAGCTGCACATTACGCGTAGAACCAATGGTTATTTCTTCAGGCAGATCAGTTCCGGCGTCCTTCCTGTTATTCTTTCGCTCCTTTCTCTCCTCCTTCTCCTCTTTCCGTCCTTCGCGCTTTCCGGCATCTCCACGATCTGGTGTCTTGCCCTTCTTGATGTACTCCATTCCCAGCTTGTCGTACTCGTGAAGGTTGCAGTCTTCTATAATCTTGATGAGCAGATCGTCGTACTTGTTATTCGTGGCATAGCCACATTCTTTCAGTCCTTTTGCCCATCCCTTGTAGTCGTCCGTCTTGAGCTTGAACAGCTTTTCATATCTGGAGCGCTTCAGGAACTCAGAGTGATCTTCGAATGACTGGTGTGCATTTTTATACTTTCTAAAACACTCTCCCTTTGTTTCATCGTCTTCGTAGATCTTCGGACCATCCCAATCCTTATGGCATTTAATGCCGAAATGATTGT
>JBEAZL010000386.1:0-5439 GCA_041170085.1 Bacteroidota bacterium | reverse complement strand
CTGATACATTGCAAAGTTCCGCTGCTGGGACACCATACCAGCGGTGTGCGCCGCGAATGGTACAGGCACGATCTGGAGGAGGCCGCCACTCGCGATCCTTATCCAAGGTTCCGGAAAGAACTAATCGAAGCCGGCATTTCACAGCAAGAACTCGATGCCATTGCTGCGCGAGCCACGAAAGTGGTGGAAGATGACTTCGCAGCTGCTCGCGATGCCGAAGATCCGCGGCCGGAAGACTTGTATAACCATCTGATGGCCCCTACCCCTGTCACTCAGGAGCAGGGCGAGCGCGAGCCTGCGGGAAAAGAACCCACAGTAATGGTTGACTCTGCGCTCTTCGCCATGCAGGAAATTCTGGCCAAACACCCTGAAGCCCTGCTGTATGGGCAGGATGTAGGACGCAGGCTGGGCGGTGTTTTCCGCGAAGCAGCGACACTGGCGGAGAAATTCGGCGACGACCGCGTCTTCAACACACCGATACAGGAAGCATTCATCATAGGAAGCACGGTGGGTATGTCGGCCGCAGGCCTGAAGCCCATTGTCGAAGTTCAGTTTGCCGACTATATCTGGCCGGGTCTGAACCAACTGTTTACAGAAGCCAGCCGCAGCTACTATCTGAGCAACGGACAATGGCCGGTTAACGCCGTTATCCGTGTACCCATTGGTGCCTATGGCAGTGGCGGACCATATCACAGCAGCAGCGTGGAAAGTGTTCTCGCCAATATCAGGGGAATCAAGGTCGCATATCCAAGCACAGGAGCAGATCTGAAGGGCTTGCTGAAAGCCGCATTCTGCGACCCGAACCCGGTGGTGATGCTCGAACATAAAGGCTTGTATTGGTCGAAGGTGAAAGGCACGGAAGATGCGCGCACCATTGAACCATCTGAAGATTATATCGTGCCCCTGGGCAAAGCCAGAATGGTGCAGGAGGCATCCGGTCCCGGTCCTAAAGTGAGCGTCATTACTTATGGAATGGGAGTCTACTGGGCCAAGGCCGCAGCTGCGGAGTTCGGAAATGCCATCGAGATTGTGGATTTGCGAACCATCACACCTCTGGATGAAGAAACCGTGATCAACTCAGTGACCCGCTGCGGGCGATGCCTCGTGCTTACCGAGGAGCCGGTTCCGGGAAGCTTTGCCCAAAGTATTGCCGGTATGATCAGCGAAAAATGCTTCCGTTATCTGGATGCGCCGGTCATGACTTTAGGGAGCGAAACCACTCCTGCCATACCTTTGAACAGCACACTCGAAGCAGCTCTTCTGCCCAACAGCGAAAAAGTGGCTCAAAAGTTGACTGAACTGATGCGCTTTTAAAAAACAAACACAAAATCAACATGAATTTTTTTCTCAAAGCCACTTTCCTTCTTGCGCTCATCTGGTGCAGCTTCAACGCGTCTGCACAGTTCGAAGGCAAGATCAACATGTCTATCTCTGTGAAAGCCGAAGATCCTGATATGGCAGGCATGGAAGCCTTCATGCCTACTTCCATGACCTACTATGTAAAGCAATCGAAAGCCCGCGTAGAAACGAGCACCATCATGGGCAACATGATCATGCTGATGGATACCGTGAAGCGTGAAATGATTACCTGCATGGATATGATGGGTAAGAAGATCGCGATGGTGATGTCGCTCGATGAAATGCAGAACTCAGAAGATGCCAAAAAGGCGAAGGAGAGCATGAAAATCGATTATACCAAAGACACCAAAGTGGTTGCAGGATATACATGCAAGAAGGCCAAAGTGAGTATGGATGTCGAAGGAAGCAAGATTGAAACTGATATCTGGTACACCGAAGAAATCCAGAATTTCAATACAGAATACCAGGAGATCAAGGGCTTCCCGCTCGAGTTCAGCATGACGGCTCAAGGCTTCACCATGAGCTACTCAACAACAGCCATTTCGAAGGAACTTGTTGCTGACAACCTCTTCGAAGTACCTGAAGGATACGAGCTGACTACACAGGAAGAGCTTCAGAAAAAGATGGGCGGTCAGTAATCAGAGACCGTTTGAATGGATAGACCCGGATGAGCGCCGAACAAGTGGCTTTCATCCGGGTTTACATTTTATACCCCATGAAAAAATACATCCCCTATCTCGCCATTGGTATTCTCGCGGTGGGCTTCTATTGGTACCGCTATATACGGGCACCGCACATTGAATTCAAACCCGGTCAGGCCGAAGCTTTTTCAGTTACCCCGGATGGTATCACAGGCATTCAGGGGCCGGCCATCGTTCATTTCTATGCCAGCTGGTGCGGACCGTGTATGGGCGAGATGCCCGCGCTGGAGGCATTGGCTGCTGAGGCAGGCAGGCAGGGTATAACACTGGTTCTGGTAACCGACGATGAACAGGCGAAAATTGATGTGATGAAGGCCCGTTATCCCTCATTGACAGATATACGCTCCATCCCGTCCTTGAAAGATGTCGGGGTATATTCCATCCCTACCACTTTCTGGATCGACGGTGAAAACAAAAAAGTGGCCGCCAATACGGGCATCAATGAATGGAGCGAAGCATCACTGTTTCGTTTCAAGAGGAGTTTGACGTCGGGAGAGACCTATGAACCCTGATACAGGGCTAATTTTGCAGCTGAATTCAATTCTCAAATAAGAATCACAACGTGAATAGTAAAGTAACGATCATACTCGACGGACAGGAAACAACCTTTGAGCTCGCACAATCAGGACAGACAGTGCTGGAAGCAGCGCTGAAAAATGGCATGGATGCCCCTTACAGTTGTCGCGGGGGTGTTTGCACCACCTGCAAGGCAAAAGTGCTGGAAGGATCTGTGAAAATGGATGCCAATTATGCCCTGACGAATACTGAAATAAAAGATGGCTATGTACTGGCCTGCCAGTCGCATCCAACGAGTGAAATGTTAAAATTGACCTGGGACCTTTAAGCCCATCTTGATTTTCAACCCATTCAGCATCAAAATTCTACCAACGGGCGAAAAATTCTTGTGCATGCAGTGTATTTATTACACTTTTGCACCCTCTAATGTTTGGGTTGTCATTAACATGACTCTCATAGTTAGTTTTGGTTAAGTTAAGGAAAGCCCCCGGAAAAGTCTGGGGGCTTTGTTTTTTTTCCAGCCTTGAGGGATGAAACAATATATCGAGTTCCCTTGAATGTGATCGAGAATCATATTCATGATCTCAGGGTGCTGCCCAAAATCATATCTCAATAAGTCTTTCTTCATTGAGGATTGAGCCCGTTTCAGATTTTCCTGAGCATGTTAAAGACTGCACAGAACGCACGGCTCAGGGTATTGCTCTCTCCTTTTGCGTCCTTCGCTAAAATTCCTCTGGGCACTTTGCGTTATAAAATCATTCATGTCCCAAATGAAAATGGTTGGTAATAACGCCAAGGCCGCTGAGTTTGAGCGCAGAGGCCACGAAGCAAAAAACTGGAATGGCAGGAAAAATGAAACTCTCAATCTACACCAAGGTACTTATGCACCTGCATGGAAAGCCTCCATTGCGGGTTCTTGCCGATATATTCCAGGATCAGCGGATATGACCTTTCCTTCTTGTCCCACTCAGCCTGAAGGAAGAGCATGCATTCCGGGCTGACTTTCGCTGCGTGTTCCTCAGCCCATGATAAATCTGAAGGATGAAAAACAATCACCTTCAGCTCGTCGGCAAGCTGGTAGATGCTCTCGTACGGTGCTTTGAACTTTTTGGGCGAGAAGGTTATCCAGTCCCAATCGCCAGTGACGGGATAAACACCCGATGTTTCGATATGGGTTCTTATTCCGTGATGACGCAGAGCCCGGGTAAGGGGCTCCAGGTTGTACATGGCAGGTTCGCCGCCTGTTACGACACAGACGCGGGCACCGGAGGCATCGACATTGCGCGCAAGGACTTCAACATCAGAAACAGGGTGTTTTGAAGCATCCCAGCTCTCCTTTACATCGCACCAGACGCAGCCCACATCGCATCCGCCTACGCGGATGAAATACGCAGGCACACCGGCATGATAGCCTTCACCCTGGAGGGTGTAGAAGGTTTCCATAACGGGAAGGAACTGGCCGGAAGAGGTTTCAGACATGATGGCAGCAAAGCTACGACCAGATAAAAAAAAGAACCACACCGGCGTTTGGAGAATCCGAGGAGACCTCTCAGGACATGGGTGGAAATTCAATTGACGGCCACTACAAATCATCCGGATTTCACCTCTTTGAGGTCGCCCGCCTGTAACGGACTGTTCCTCCTGCTCGTCGCAGGAAACACCGGAACCAGGTTTTACCGTTTTACCGGCTCACTTGTCTGTAGCCACGCCTGAATCAACGTGAGTGGCTTCCACCATTTTGTCAGTCTCTTCAGCACCTCCCACCGATGTGGTCTTTGCGCGTAATCCTTACGATTACGAGACCGAATATAGGTCAAATACCCTGATTTTCAAAATTTTGGGGCGCAGAGTTTTCAACCGGCAGCGAACAGAGCTTATGCACAATGGTGGATAAACCCCGATTCAGGTGATCAGCGAATGATTCTACTCTTCGCGGTTATCCTTGGATTCGCCCACGAAGTAGTCCTTCTTGCTCCTGAACAAAACATTGAAAGTAGTCAGGGTGCCATAGATGCGGGTGATGTATTGCTGCATCTCGATCTTTTCGGACTCAGTCAGCTTGTCGTTTGCGTTGATCTTCTGCTCCATCACCCGAAGCCTGTCGCGCAGCATCACGATCTTGTGAAAGAAGGTCTCGATGGGCACTTCCTTCGACTTGAGTGAAGGATCAGCGGGCTGAAGAATAAGATTGCCCTTCTCCCATTTGTCGCCCAGTTCTATGATGTCTGTTACCTCGTAGTACTGATCAAATACATTCTGCACAGCAGCCACGATGTCTTCCAGAGCGACAGGTGTAGTGCCCGACGCAGCTCCTTCCAATACCGTATATCCTTCATATTCCTTTCCCAGCTCCTTCTCGCCGTGCTCGCGGAAATAGAGCCTGAATGTGTGGTCGTTCTCACCGAATACCACCCCTTCTCCGAAGACAGGATGGGTAACTTTTGCGCCAATACCGGGTGCTTTCATAGTGTTTTCGTTGTTCTGCCGCGAATATCCGCCACAGTTCCCACCCATCCAAGCGACTCCATTTTGAACATTCCGACAGAGGGGCTGTGTGTAAACTATACAATTTCAACAAACAGGCTTATTGATTTGAAAAAGATTTCGTTATATTTGTGTACCCTGTAGCGTAACCTTAAATCAAATTCAACCGGACCTAACCATCCGGTAGTAACCTTAAAGCTAATCTGACATGAATCCAATCCGGTTCATCGGGAAGTCTGCAATCACCGCACAGGTGAAGTTTCTTTCTATTGTTATTGCTACCCTGCTTTCGGTTTCATCGCTGCATGCGCAGATATACCAGTACACGGTATCTGATGTTGGTGCACCGCAGATTGTTGCTGCCAACATTACTGCGGCT
>JBEAZL010000385.1:0-17669 GCA_041170085.1 Bacteroidota bacterium | reverse complement strand
GATGGGTATACCAACTGAAAAGCTGCTATCACGCCCACCAACATTCCTACAATTCCCCAGAGCGCAGTCGCATAAGCGAACTGCTTGACAATCTTGTTGTCGTACTGGAATTTTTCAATTTGAGCACTCATACACGTGAAAGATTGGGTTAAGATTTAGATTGTGGTTGATCGGTTGAGACAGGGGTTTCGTCATTCAGCATCCTGATGGAGGGCGTATAGTCATCGTCGAACTGCCCCTTTCGCGCTGAAAGAATGAACGCGATTAGAAATCCAAGTGCAATTGGAATACTGGCAGCGATGAGAATGTAAAAGGCGCCCACGGCTTCTGAAATTTGGTTGACGGCCAAAAGTCATCCCGGATCTATAGAGCACAAGTGAGTTGTGTCAAGGTGCCGACTGACTTACGTCATAAACCCGGAAACGATAGGAATATCAAGGGGATGAACCTGCAGAAACAGGTTATGAAAAACAAAATAGAATGATTCTTTTCAGGGGTCTGAATACCATCAACCTCTCGAAATCCACCTTCTGGCCAAAAGCCATGTACAACCTGTGGTGAAGAGAACAATACTGATGGAACTGGCAGGCATAAGAATAGCTGCTACCACCGGCTCTAACTCGGCGCGCACTGAAAACCAAATGCCCACGATATTGTACAGGATAGATATGACGAAACTGCCAATAATTACCTGATGAACCTGTCGGCTGTAACGGATGATCCAGGGTACGGCATTGAAACTGCCGGCATCCATGATGATGTCGCATGAAGGAGTAAAGCGGTTGGAATCATCGCTGACACTTATTCCGATATCGCTGCTCCTCAAAGCACCGGCATCATTCAGACCGTCGCCCACCATCATCACATGTTGTCCGGATTTTTGCAACGATTGCACATATGCAAGTTTTTGCTCAGGTGTCTGATTGAAAAGCAAAGTGCTCTCAGTACCAAAAATTTCCCGAAGAACGGGCTCTTCGGCATCGTTGTCTCCGGATATCAGAGATATTCTTTTGCCTTGTGACTTAAGGTCAGCAATCAGTTCTATGAGTCCTTCACGGTAGCTTGTGCTGAACCAGAAATAGCCCAGTACATCACCGTCAATTTCTACAAAGGTCTTGGCAATCTTATGATCTGTGGAATCCGGGATACCGAGGTACTTTGCTGAGCCCATCCGGATATATCCAACCTGGGTTTTTCCTTCAATCCCTTTTCCGATGATCTCTTTGAAATCCGTAACGTTTGATTGTTCTGATCTTCCAATCAATGCTGCAATACTCCGGCTTAAAGGATGACTGCTTTCGAGCGCAAGACTGGCAATGGCCTTTTCTTCATTTTCTGAAAGCTTTCCGCTGAATCCGGTTTCCTTTAATCTGCTGTGTGTAATGGTGCCTGTCTTGTCAAAAACAACATGGTCGGTTCCCTTTGCTGCTTCGAGCACCCCGGGGCCCTTTACATACAGTCCTTTCTTTCCAAGAAACCTGATGGCATTTCCATAGGTGAAACTGGCGGAGAGCAATAGCGCACATGGACAAGCGACGATCAGGACGGCCGTAACAGCATCAAGTCCCGACCTCATATCCACAAAAGACCAGTAAACAAATGCTATCGCTGCAATGCTGAAGAGTACAATCGTAAAGTATCTCGACAGCGCATGGACAAACGATGTTTCTTCCTGCTTTTGCTTCGCGAATTCATCCCTGTTCCATAATTGGGTGAGGTAACTCTGCGCCGTAGTTTTGGTAGTTTCAATCACAATCGAAGAGCCGGTTTGCTTGCCACCTGCGAATGCTTTTTCACCGGGCAATAACATAACGGGCGTTGACTCACCATTGACAAAGCTGTAGTCAATGCGCGCATTTCCGCTGATAATTACTGAGTCTGCAGGAATCATCTCTTCACTCCGTATTATCAGCCTGTCTCCTTTGATTACTTCAGAAATGGGTATGGTAACCTCCTGACCATCGCGGAGGGAAGTGACCCAAAGCGGGAAGAATGATTTATAGTCCCTGTCGAATGAGATGGCTGCGTACGTGCGATCCTGAAAATACCGTCCGACAAGCATGAAGAAAATAATTCCTGACATAGAATCCAGGTAGCCTCCGCCGCCTTCAGCGAATATCTCCCACGTACTTCTCGCGAATGTCATCACTACGGCCAGCGCAATAGGAGCATCGATGTTGAGAAACTTATTCTTTAATCCATACCACGCATTCGCAAAGAACTCACGCCCGCTGAAGAGAAGTACAGGAAGTGAAAGCAGAAAATTCAGGTACCCGAATACGCTTCGCATGGCCTGATCCGTGATGGCATTCAAACCAAAGTACTCCGGAAAACTCAGCATCATGATGTTTCCAAAGCAGAAGCCGGCCACGGCAATCTGATATATTCTGGGATTCTTTCTTTTCTTCTGTCCTTTCTGATTCAGACTCTCCAGGTTGAGGAGCGGCTCATATCCTGTTGAGGCCAGTGTTTCAACAACCTTCCTGAGGTTGGTTGCTGACCTGTCATACACCACATGTACTTCTTTCTGAAGGAAGTCAACCCTGCTTTCTGCAATGCCGGGGTTAAGCTTGTAAAGGTGTTCAAGCAACCAGACGCAGGAACTGCAATGTATCTGAGGCAGATAGAAGGTTACGTGAACTTCATTGCCTACCTTGAATTCTGCAATGAGATCTTCTATTCTCTCATCGTCAAGAAATGCAAATCTGTTTCCCAAAGGTTTCGCCTTCGGACCATGACGCTCTTCGGCGTTAATGTCATAATAAGCACAGAGGTCATTATCGCGCAGCAGGACATGAACCAGCTTGCAGCCATCACAACAAAATGGCAACTCCTGATCCCAAACCGGATGTCCTTTGCAATCGTCACCGCAATGGTGACATAGTAATTTTTCTCCTGTGAGAGGTTGGTTCACAAAATCAGTTATTCCTGTTCGTGATAATCCACCTCATCTCTTCGACTGCTGATGTTCACATGGTCGAGTTCTTCGCCCTGTGTATTCTGAGCTCCGAGAGTCCACGAATCTGTGGCTGTGGTTTCAAGCCATAGTTTTCCTGATTTACGGAATACCTGCACATTCAGACCGAACTCGTCATGCAGGCGCTGCTCCAATTCTGTAACGGTCATGCCAGGCTGGATTTCCAACTCACCGTTCAAATGCTTGCTGCGGCAATCGCTTATTCTAAGCGACGTGTCGCGCATATATGCCTTTGAAGTTCCTTTTCCTGCCCGATGCGATTTCGAAAAGAATTCGATCTTAAGGAAAGGGAAATGCTCGGCAAAGTCTTTTTGGACGCTGGCTATAGTTCTTTGATCTTCTATTTGGAGTTTCATAACCAAGGTTGTTTGCATCTTATTTGCGCTTTTCTGCCAATACCATGAGTGGACGTGTGGTGGTGAACGCCATTTTTTTGGTATTGCGTTCATTCATGAGCCTCCACAGGAAGTTGTGCTCGCGCGCAACCATAATCATCAGATTGATTTTATATCGCTTGCCAAAGTCTTCAATGAGTTCGACAGTTTTACCCTTTACATTTTTCAGGAAATGCACATTTCTGTCTTCATCGTTCAGAAGCGTGTATACGGACTTCAGCGATGAATCATCCTTGATGGGAACCGCCTCATCCATCACGTGTGCATAGTACATTTTAGAACCGAAGGTTGCGGCTATATCGGCCACTGACTTGATACCTGTATTGGCCGGAACCTTGTTTCCGTCAAATGCCAGGCACATCCTGCCGATGGGCCTGTACTTGTATCCTTCAGGTACGATGATTACCGGTATTCCAACTGTGCCAGCCAGGGCAGTTGATGTACTTCCAAAAACGACCTCACTGAACTTGTCGTACTTGCCTATTCCCATCACTACCATGCTGGAATCACTCTTCTTCGCCATTTTCCTGATAATCTCACCCACAAATCCAACCTCCACAACCTCAGTGATTTTTACTCCGGAAAACTTCTTGCGCAACTTTGATGCGAAATTTTTCATGTTGACCTTCGACTCGGCATGCATGGCATCAAGACTGGCGGTGATGTCGAACTGAACATCACTAATCAGCGGTATGTGTGTCCCATTCACCAACGTTACTCTTGACTTACCAGCTGCAGCTATCGATAAAGCATATTTCGCTGCATTTTCTGAAATGGTTGAATAGTCTACTGCTACAATAATGTTCTCAATCATGATAAGGTGTTTTTTGCGGAATTCACGAAATGCGTGATTCTCGAAGCGAATGTCCTTATTCATTCAGGCCCTTGCGGTGAGTACAGTCAACCATGGATATGATTTATGTCATATCCTGTCATATTTGTCATTATTTGATTCAAAATGAGATATTTATAGTGATTGATAGCGATTTTGGCGGGATGGCCTCTCTGGGTGCCCTCAACTCCCGATTTTACCTGCAGTTTCAGGCTCAATTGGCCATATTGATTTGGTAATGAAATGGTAACCTGTTCATAATTAACAGTTACAGGTTTAAAAGTCAATATGGAAAAGGGGGAGTGATTCGGGGAATTCAATCACATTTGATTCGTGAAAGAATCTGAGATGAACCAGCGGGAAGAAAGGCATCGCTACAGACGACAGCTAATTCGGCTGTGGAGTGCTCCATTGAAAAAGCGCGATGAGGAGGATCCCGAGATATCCAGATTAGAGGAAAGGAACCAGAAAATGGAGAGAGACAGTGGCGAAGGAACCACCCAACTTTAGGAACACCTGTTCTCCAATATCCAATCCAATTCAAGTTAAGTTAGGTTAAGTAAAGCAAGTCAGAAAGCGGGGGCAACGGCCCCCGCTTTTTATTTGTCCGGGGGCAAACATCCTGACTACTTGGATGTTGTAGGGGAAGTGTAGCCTTTCCTGTATATTGCATTCAGTTTAACCTGTATTCTCAAACCTTCAATATCTTATGAAGCATTATTTACTGTTTATCGCTTTATTGGCTTCCCTGGTGGGGCATGCAACGGGTGACCCCCAGTTTCACCGCGATCCCAACGAGATTCGTCTTGCCAAAGGAACCCGGCAATATGACCTGACTTACCAGCAGTTCCTTCGTCAGCAAACTTCCTGGAGAGAGTTTCGCGAGAATCACGGTACCTGGTACGTTCACTTTAACGAAGAAAATGGACTTCCGCACAGAGCCTATGGAGAACCGATTCCTGTCAATGGATCATCTGCTGTTGAGCAGGCCATGGATTTTGTATTGAATCATCTGAATGCGTTTGGGGTAGATCCTGCCGACCTCTCCGAACCAACAGTAAGCACTGCGAAAAAGCATACCTGGGTGCGCTTCGGTCAAAAGAACAATGGATTAGACGTCCTGAATTCCGGTATCACTGTGAAATTGTGGGAAGGGAATGTAATCATGTTCGGAGTGGATGTTTATGATACAGACCAGGCTCCGGCTGATGCTGCCATAACTGAATCTCAGGCGATGTCAATAGCTGCCTCCGGAATCGCAGATGAAATAACCTCTGTTTCGATGGGCCAACTTTCATATCTCCCATTACCAGAGTTTCGTTCTGCACCCATTCACCTGGTCTATGAAGTAAATGTCCGTTCTGTAAATGAGAATGGTGTTCCATCCGACTACTACACACTGGTGGATGCAAATACCGGTAACATACTTTACAGGGTGAACAGGGTTATGCATCATAAGAGCGGAGAATCATGCAAGAACCCGGGACGTACCCATATGATGGGGTACCCGCCGAGAAAACCTTTCTTCGATGTACAGGCGACTGTGTCTGGTGAAGTATATATGGAGAATCCATATGGAGAGATCACCGAAGAGCCTCTGGCAAACCTTTATGTAAATGTTGGAGGAGTAAATTACCCTACCGACGAAACAGGATTCGCCAACATTCCGGCTGATCCCGGAACTCAGGCGCAGGTGCGCCTGGCAGGCGAGTGGTGCAGGATATACACCAACGATGTTACTCCCGGAACTACCATCTTGCTGCAGGCCGGAAATAATGATATATCAATGAACGCATTTGCAACGATCAAAGAAAGATCGGCATACCGAAGTGTCCAGGCTATACATGATCACATGAAATTCTGGATGCCCGACTTCACTGATATGGATTTTCAATTACCCACCAACGTTGACGTAAGCGGTGAATGCAACGCCTTCTATGATGGTGCGTCTATCAATTTCTTTAACATTGGCGGAGGTTGTAATGCTACCTCTCTTATAGCAGATGTGGTTTACCATGAATACGGACACGGCATCAATGGAACCTATTACTCTTCTGTAGGCAGCCAGTTCTCGAATGGTGCCATGAATGAAGGATACGCAGATTACTGGGCCATTTCACTTTCCAACAATCCGCACCTCGGTCAGGGATTTTATACAGATAGCGAAGACGGTATCCGCAGATACGACGTGGATCCAAAGCGCTACCCGGAAGATATCGTTGGAGAAGTGCATGCAGACGGAGAAATTATTTGCGGCGCCTGGTGGGATACACACCTCCTGATGGGCGCAGACTGGAATATCACGATGCCCATCTTTGTCGAAGCATTCGCTGGTCTGCAGGCCAACACCTTCGATGGAAACGAAGGTCAGGCTTTTACTGATGTTCTCATCGATGCCCTTCAGGCCGACGACAATGACGGAGACATCAGCAACGGTACTCCCAATGGAATGGCGATCGTGGAAGGTTTCGATATGCACGGAATTACATTGCTGAGCAATGCTGAGCTTTACCACAATGATCTTACCGCTGCCGATGATGATACTGATATCACCATCGAAGCAACACTGGATCTGACCTTCCCGTTCACAAACTACCTGAGCGATGTGAAGCTTTACTATCGCATTAACGACGGCAACTGGGACTCAATGGGTATGACCAATACTGGTGGTGACAACTACGAAGCTGTGATCACCGGGCAGCCCAAGGGTACACTCATTGCATACTATCTGGGTACTACAGATATCAATGGCCTTCTGAGCAATGTGCAGCCAATAGGAGCTCAGCTTGATCCTCATCCTAATCTTCCATATTTTATCCTTGTGGGTGTTGAGGAGGTTGGTCGTCACGACTGTGATGATAATGAAGACTGGGGCTCATGGCAAACCAGTGTAGTAGGAGATAACGCCACTACAGGCATCTGGGTTCTCGACATTCCTGTGGGATCATTCTCCACTCCCGGCGACCTGAATACTGTAGTTCAGACATACTACCAGAATACGCCAGGCGGAGAATATTGCTTCGTTACGGGCAATGCTGCCAATGAAGCTTCAGGACTCGGTGAAAACGACGTAGATGCGGGTAGAACTACTTTGCAGACCGCGATCATTGAAATGTCGGAATACGACAACCCGATTGTGACCTATCAGCGCTGGTACACCAATTCGCCTCCTTCAGGAGCAAATCCGGGTGCTGACTGGTGGCAGGTGCGATTGAGCAACGACGGAGGTGTTAACTGGATCTATATCGAGAATACCCTCACCGGTGAAATAGGGTGGAGGAGAAACGCTTTCCGCGTAGCCGACTATCTTGAAATTACAGATGAGATGCGCATGCAGTTCATTGCCTCTGACAGCACTACTGTTGGCGAGTACCTCGATGGCGGATCGCTGATTGAGGCTGCTCTCGATGACTTCATCATTTATGAGGAAGAGGCAGATGTCTCTGTGAACGAAACGGATGGCGCAATAGAATTCCTCATCTATCCGAATCCGGCCTCAACTGAGGTTTTTGTTGATGCGGATGGCGTAAGGGTTCATTCTGTTAGAGTGTTCAACTCACTGGGTGCTCTGGTTTATTTTGAGCAATTTGGTAACCTTGGACAGGACATTTCTCGTAAGAGTATACCGCTGGCGAACCTGGCCGATGGAGTATATACCATGATGATTGATATTGGTGAGGATACTGTGAGAGAGAACTTTACGATCAGGAAGTAACCAGCACGCTGAATTACCTAAGACGCCCCTTCTGATTTCAGATGGGGCGTTTTTTTTTGGCAAAAAAAAAGGACCGCCAGAGCAGTCCTTTCAATTCGAAATGTATCAGCTTTTACACACCAGCACTGCTAACAGGCAGATCTCGGTTCACCTTCTTGAACAGTCCCTGCAACACCTTACCGGGCCCTACCTCAATTACCTCTGAACAACCGTCGTTCAGCATCGCAACCATGGTTTGGGTCCAGCGAACCGGAGCAGTGAGCTGTAATACGAGGTTCTTCTTGATTTCTGAAGGATCAGAAACAGCTGCTGCACTAACGTTCTGATAAACCGGACAGATGGGAAGATTGAATACTGTATTCTCAATAGCCTGTTGTAATTCCATTCTCGCCGGTTCCATCAGCGGGCTGTGAAAAGCACCACCAACTGCCAGTTTCAGGGCGCGCTTGGCTCCGGCTTCTGTGAGCCTTGCACATGCCTCATCCACTGCGGTGTTTTCTCCTGAAATCACAAGCTGACCCGGACAATTATAGTTGGCCGCAACTACTACACCCGGCACCGCTGCACAAATTTCTTCTACCACCGAATCTTCAAGTCCGAGAATCGCCGCCATGGTGCTGGGGTTCATTTCACAGGCCTTTTGCATGGCCATGGCTCGCGCATACACCAATTTGAGTGCATCTTCAAAGGCCAGGGTACCATTGGCTACCAAAGCAGAGAATTCGCCAAGACTATGTCCTGCTACCATATCGGGTTTGAAACTCTCACCCAGGCTGGCGGCAAGGGCCACAGAGTGAAGGAAAATGGCAGGTTGGGTAACCCGTGTTTGCTTCAACTCTTCCTCGGTACCGTTGAACATGATTCCAGTGAGATCGAATCCCAGAATTTCATTGGCCCTATCCATCATTTGTCGGGCAACCGGAGATGAATCATAGAGATCTTTCCCCATACCCGGAAACTGAGAACCCTGTCCCGGAAAAACATATGCTTTCTTACTCATACTTTATTTGCTGAGGTTGGTGAATATCAGAATTTGTAGCTAAAGCCAATACCGAGGACCTGACGCAGCTGCATTCCCGGTCCCGATTTGCCGTCTCCTTTAGGAACCATAACATCATGGTCGTAAATGATCTGGGTAATCAGCGATGCATTAAAGTACTCGTTAGCCTTCAGGGTAAGTTGGTTTTCCCAGTTAATATCGATGTTCTGTGGATTCTCAGAGTAGTTGGAGAATACATCTATCTTGGTAAGAAAGGTTACATTTTCTGCAAGACCAGTGTTGTACTGTACCTTGACATAACCACCGACCTCAGATCGGAAATTCTCACCAGATGTTACCACTTCACCCAAATCGTTATATACTGCCGGTGTCACACCGAATGCTCCTGCATCCGCAAGACGCTGATCGTTCACGATGGTGCCCTTGAATGTTACCGGAGAGATGAAGGCTGTAAGGTTATTGCTTGGCTTATAATCCATACCTAGGGCTATGAGCAGATAGGCAGGAGCAAGCAAATTGGAAATTTTGGCATCATTCCCCAGCGCATCTGTGTATACCGGAAGTCCGCCAGAAACAGTATAACCAGGAGCAAACTGCGTCCTGAAGTTCAACAACCCGGCATAGAACCATTTGTTTGAGGCCTGTCTTCCGTATTTACTCGAGAAATCAATGCGGTCATCATTCTTGATAGCCCGGCTGGCAAGATCCAGCAAGGTCAGACCATAACCTACATCCAGCGTATTGTCCCATGAATCTTTTCCTTTCCTGTAATTGGCAAATAGGTTCAGCGCTCCTACGGTTGTGATTGAATTATTGCCACCCGCAGCCCATTGACTGAGATACGTCTGGGTGGCTGTCATGGCTATGTTACCTCCCTTCTTCCAGACGATACTATCCGGCGCGGCCTGCTCTTTGAGCTTCGCTATTACTTTCTTCTCTTCTTCCGTGGTCAGAACTTTGTCGCCTTGTGCAAAGCATGTGCTTGACCAAAGCACACAGATAAATAACAGGTAGCTATACTTGCTCATCATATAGGTTTAAATAGTTTTAGGCTGCAAACATGGTTCAGATTTCTCAAATGCAGGTAATTTTCGGGCTCTTGTTTGATCAGACACAATAAGAGAAGATGGCTTACTTTGTATGCATATGAATTTCAGTTATCCTGCCAAGATTATACTCGCATGGGGTGAAGCCATCAGCGGAAACATAGACATTCGTACATGGCTGCTCAGGAATGGCTACCCCGAATTGGGCTTGTTTGCTTTCGCACTGCGCAACCATGACGAATCGCGTGATTGGCTCATGCGTAATGGATTTCCGCACCTCATGGCATTGATAAATGGTATTGAAGGCAATGTCAATGCACTGGCGTGGCTCAGGAAGAATGGATTTGATGTACTCGAGAAAATGGCCCGTGCTGCAGATCATGACGAGGAGGCAATGTTGTGGCTTGTGCAGAACGGATTCCGCGACATGGCCGCAATAGCTGAGAGGATGATGATTGTGAAGGACCAGATTGAGAGCGACAACAACGACGTTCACAAGATTTCATCCAGCTGAACCTCCCCTTGCTATTCGCAAAACCCATGTTCTTCTGTAGAGACAGAAACTGAGGGGGCGTTGTCCTGATTCGAATCATTTCACAGCCACCAATAAGCAAGGCTGGGCTTAATAGAACTCAATGGAGTTAAATTCCTCAGGACGAAATACAAGACGACTCACCCGGGCAATATCTTTTTCAGTAATGGCATCCAGTTCCCTGAAAATCTCCTCAGGAGTTTCAACGTACCCGTGAATGAGCGCACTCTTGGCGAGATAATTCACCACCGCTCCGCCTGACTCTCTCGCCATCACGATTTGTCCCTTCATCTGTCGCTTAACTTCCCGAAGCAGATTGCCCTTGAGCTTTCCATTATGCAGGTCGCGAATCTCGCTCTCAATGATCTTCCTGCACCGGTCAACGTTTTTGCGGTCTGTACCTACATAGAATGAGAAATAACCGCAGTCGGAATAAGGCTGATAATTGGCTTCAGCGTGATAGCCTATTCCATGTTTCTCACGCAGAATATAGCTCAACCTGCTGTTGAGCGAAGGGCCTCCCAGATAGTTCATAATCAGGGCAAGGGTCCGGTTGTCGGGATGATACCAGGATAACGCTTCACCTCCAATGGCCAGGTGTGCCTGATGGGCATCGCGGTTTTTGACCACATGCGCATCACGTCGAACCTTAGGTTTTCTTCTGGACAGGCTGACACCGGCGTCTTGCCATGATCCAAAGTACTTTTCGGCAAGTTCTAATGCTTTTGCGGGCGATTCCTGTCCAACTGCGGCTAAAACGGAGATTGACGGCTGGTAATGGCGTTTGGTGAATTCCAGGATCTCTGCCCTTCCGATTTTTTCGAGACTTTGCGGAGTGCCCAGGATACTTCTGCCTAATGAGTGCTTGCCAAACATTACTTCATCGAACTTCTCGAAAACCATTTCTCCGGGTTGGTCTTCGTATGAGTTGATTTCATCAATGATGACTTCCCGTTCTTTTTCAACTTCTTTCTCCGGGAATGTGCTGTTCAGGGTTATGTCTGCTATGATGTCAAGGGATCTTTCGAGAAATTCTCCCGGTGCAGATCCATGTACCCATGTTTCCTCCCTGCTCGTGTAGGCATTTAACTCGCCCCCGACACTATCGAGGTGGTTGAGAATGTGATACATCTTCCTTTTTGCAGTACCCTTGAAAAGAACATGTTCGGTGAAATGGGCTACACCATGTGCCCCCGGACCTTCATCGCGCGAACCTGCACCTATGACCAAAGCTGTATGACATACAGATCCCTGCCATGGCAGATAAATAAACCTGAGGCCGTTTGAGAGCCTGAATTCGTGAAAGTCCATCGCTCAAATGTAACGTCTAAGCATCTCGCATTGAATAAATGCGATCATACTGAATTAACTTGCCGCTCCATGATTTGTTCGGAATGGATTTCTACAAATGAAAACAGGAATCAGTTTTGGCTCATCATCGAACGAAAAGGAGAAGTATGAAGTATCGAGGTGTTCTGATATTCTGTTTTTTGCTCATCAGCGTGACATTTCATGCCGGAACCACGGATTCGGATACATTGGTAAAACTGGATCAGGATAACCCGATCATTACCATACCGCCCCAGACCATTGCGGGTAGTGGCAATTACATCATTCAGGTCGAGGTGGAAGAGAGGTGGTACGCGACCAGCTACTTCATAGGTGGCATGGTAGTATTGATGGCATTTGTGATTTATCTGGGATTCAGGTTTCTGCTCAATTCAAGCCGGAGATCGGCTCTGGCGCGTGCCAGAATCTCTGAACTGGAAAGAAGCGCTCTTCAGGCTCAGATGAACCCTCATTTCATTTTCAATTCGCTGAACTCTATACAGAGCTACATAGCGAATAATGAAAATGACAAGGCCAATCGTTTTCTGGCAAAATTCTCCAGACTGATCAGGGCTAACCTAAACAATTCCATCGCAGGCAAAATATCTCTGGAGGAAGAAATTGAAGCGGTGACACATTATCTGGAGCTCGAGAAAATGCGCTTCAAGGAAAAGTTTGACTATGATATCACGTTAGATGAGGACATTGATCCGAGGCAGATTCATCTCCCGCCCATGCTCATACAGCCCTACCTCGAGAATGCCATTATCCACGGCTTGTCACAAACCCGCACCCAGGGAAAGATCAGCCTGTATTACCTCCAGATCGGAAACTACCTGGTTGTGACTGTAACGGATAATGGCATAGGCATCGAACAAAGCAAGAAGCTGAGAGAAGGACAGCAATCTCTGCATAAATCGGTGGGAATGACTATTACGCAGAAAAGGCTTGAAATGCTCGATGAAGGCAATCACGATCAAAAAGTCAAAGTCGAAGATGTAAAGGACCGCAAAGGACAAGTGATAGGTACCAAAGTTGAAGTGCGAATCAGAATGAAATGACACCATTTTTGGAATGACGATCTATTGGCTAAAAATGATCTGATACTGAACTTCGCTAAATTGCGGTCGACTCCGGAGTATGATTAACGCACTTATTATTGACGACGAAGATGATGCCCGTTCTGCGCTGGCTTCATTTCTTAAATCATGCTGTCCCCAGGTGAATGTTTTGGGAGAGGCAAATGGTGTTCAGGAGGGCTATAAGCAAATTCTGTTGCTCGAACCTGACCTGATTTTTCTCGATATCCATATGGATGACGGAACAGGATTCGATCTACTGGAAAAGTTCAGGACACCTGAATTCTCCGTCATCTTCATAACCGCATACGACAATCATGCGATCAGGGCGTTCAGGTATGCGGCCATTGACTATCTGCTTAAACCTATTGATCCGGACGAACTCACACAGGCGGTCATGAAGGTAAAGCGCAAGCAGAGTAATATCCGCAACATAGACTACCTGAACGAGGTCCGGCAATCAGGGGTTTCAGACCGACTGGCTTTGTCATCGCACGACAGCTATACCCTGGTGAAATTTGATCAAATTGTAAGGTTGGAAAGTGACAGCAATTACACCCACTTCTTTCTCACTTCCCGGGAAAAAATTACAGTCCCGAGATCATTGAGGGAGTTCGAGGATATTCTTCCCGCCGCCCGATTTTTCAGAACCCACCAGAGCCACATAATTAATCTGTCTTTCGTAAAGAAGTTCATCAAGGAAGATGGTGGATATGTGCTAATGGAAGATGGTTCTCAGGTACTCGTGGCGAGAAGACGTAAAGATGACTTTATCAAGCTGCTCACCGGTCATTCGCCTTTGGAAAAGTAAAAGAGGCAATACCGTTGTATCGCCTCTCTTCGCATAGCACCTGACGCAGGTTATTCTGCTCAGATAGTTACTCTAACCTTGACTGTTAACACGGCAAAGAGAGCAAAACTGTCATGTGACAATCAGGGTGATTGAGAATACGGCAGGAACGAATGAGAATTCGGAGTGTAAGGAGTGGAAGGGAGGTGAATCCCTTATTTGTTTAGCCATTGTTGGATCAGGCCCCCCTGAAAAAAACACCGGCCTGACTCTTTCGAATCAGACCGGGTTTGTCATGGGTAAAAAAAGGCAACCGTTCCTGGCAGGGAACAATGCCTGTATTATTTGGCTTCGCCTTCGTGCTCGTGATCATGATGCTCATGGCCCTCATGATCGTGGTCATGACCTTCGTGATCATGTCCGTCATGTTCATTGTGTGCTTCTACAGGAGGATTTTCAATCATCACCTTGTATGCTGTGATGGTAATTACATCTTCAGGTCCTTTGATAGCAGCAATTTCTTCAGCAGACATATCGCTTTCTTCTGCGTAATGGAGTCGCTCTTCTTCAGTAAATGTGGTTCTGAATGCAAGACCTTCAATAACACATTTCTTGCCTTCACATCCGTCAACAGGCACAAAGAATGCATGGTCTTTCATACGCACCTTGATGGCCTTACCACTCTCATCCTTAATATCCATCCAGCAACCCATGCGAGTACATGTCTCCGTAATTTCAGCAGAAACTTTCACCATCAGTGAATCTTTCCCCTGAAGCTGCTGCTTCATATCAGCAACACTGATTGCACCACTCACATCAAACGGAAGTGTATCAGGAAAAAATGCCTGTACAGTTTGAACTGTATCCTGATTGGCAACTTCAGTTTGTGACTGTTGCTCACCAGACTGACATGAACTCAGTGCGGTTATGGCAAGAAGACAAATGATGAAAAAACGAGTCGTCATGATTTGAAATTGATGTCCCAAAATTACGGAATTCAAAAGTCAGGGTTTTCAACAAAATTCCTTTTTGTTGATACTTTTTATATCAACTTGTAGATGAATGAATTGCGTGTAAAAGACTGATTATCTGATTACTGTGACAAATCCTGAAAATGTGTCATATTCGGCTTTTCCTGCAACCCTAAGACTAACTTTCCACACGTAAACATCTTGTTGGACGTAATATTCACCCCCCATATTATCACCTTTCCAACCTTCTTCAGGATCGCTGGTCTGAAAGATTCTGAGGCCCCATCTATCATAAATGCTCAGAGAATATGACTCATTGTCATAGCCTGTGAAAACTGGACGGAATTCTTCGTTAATTCCATCATTATCAGGGGTAAAGCTGTTGGGCGCATAGAAAATGTGGTCATTTTCGGTCCGGATAATCACCATGGCCGTGTCTGAGCATCCAAAGGAATTCCAGACTTCGAGTAAAAAACTATGATTTTCCTCGGAATCAAGGTTGAATTCGTGTATAAACAATTGATCCTGAATGTTATTTCCGTCTGGTAAAGTCCACAAACGCTCGTCTGCATTCTCCGAGATATCGCTTAGTGTCACAGATGGATGAAACATATCGGCTACCAGGGAGGATGCTTCAATCTGAGCAATTGGTGATGGATACACCACCACAGCATCTTCCAGTGAAATCTCTGTGGTGCAACCGGATTCGCTCTCAAGTGTGACAAGAAGGTCTTGCTCACCCTGACCGAACCATTGTGATTCGAGCCATTCTCCGGTCCCTGCCCACTCTCCATTGATGAACCAGTTAATGACAGCATTATCATCTCCAATCAGATCCGCATGGAGATCGAGTTGCACAGGCGAGCACGAGGGGTCCGGCAGATTGCTGATCAGCGCCTGAGGATAAGTAATTACTTCAACCATGGCTGAGGCCTGACCCTCGCAACCCCATTCATTTGAACCGGAAATTTCAATGGACATGGTTGATTCGGGAGCAATGTTCAGATCACCATTCTGCTGAACTGTATTTCCGTTCAGTATCCAAATCCACTCGGACAGATTACCCTGTACGTCAGCAGTAATATCTGTGCCCGTACAAACAGTTTCCGGCACCATCAGCTCTGCCTGGGCGCCGGGGTTTATTGTCACTGAAATACTATCGCTGGTGTTACAATATCCATTGGAAACAATCACCACATATTCCTGTGTCCATGGTGATGAGGCAACCTCCGTCGGCGAAAACTCAGGATTGGAAACGAGATTATTATTCAGGTTCAGGGATGGAATCCATTGATAGGTGCATCCGCCTTCTGCCGGCTGACCGATTTGCACAGGCGCTTCTCCTTCGCACATGACGATATCCGGACCGGCATCAAAAGCCATGGCAGGAAGAACATCAATGGTAATTACAGCTGTGTCTGCCGGACAAGGCCCTTGCGAAAGGGTTACCACTTCGTAATTGCCTGGCTGCATGATTTGCGGGTCGAACTCAGGCCCCATGTCAAGGTTATCAAAATACACATTGAACGACTCAGCTGCCACCAAATATTCCCAGGCGAATGGCTCCGAATCTTCACAAAGCGTTTGTTCGGAATCAGGCCCGGCGCTTAATGGGTAAAATGTGTCGATCACTATGAAAAGAGTATCTGCCCCACAGGTATAATCTGCTGAGGATACGAGCAGATAATTTCCTTCAGGATTCGAATTCAATACACCATCAGTGATGATAGCTCCATTCTGATCATACCATGTTCCGGCCGACAAATCATTACCCGTGAGTGCATACAAATCAACAGTTGCTCCCTGGTCGCAGATTTCTGCTATAAGCGATTGTTCATCAAAGTACTCTCCCTGAACATGAACAATAACATCGGCAGATTCATCCGGACAACTGTTGCCGGAATCCTGAACAACCGTGAGCACCCATTCTGATGGCTCTGAAATGTCAAGATCCGAAGAAACTGGTGTCCCCTGATTACTCCATGTTGCATCAACCTGAACTCCGGTGAGATCATTCAGATCTACAATGCCTTCACCAACACAAATAGAAAGCTCCATATCTGTCAATAGCTCAGGAGCCTGTTCTCCGAAAATGATGTGTGCAGAGGTATCCGAGGGACAAACATCATAAACAGATTCCGCTATGTAGAGGAAAGAAGTGAGCCCGGTTCCGGTGTAAACGGCTGATGGATCAGATACGATTGTGCCGGAGCTGTACCATGCGCCGGCTGTAATATCAACAGACAGAAATTCATTGAGATTTGCGGCTATGGAGCCACAAAGTGTGTGGGAATTATCATCTCCCGCATTGGGCATGGCATCGATCAGAAGTTCAATAAAGGCGGTGTCGGCAGGACAACCGCCATCCTGGTAGAGGTGCGTAAAAACACCTCCCTGTGATGTTGCGGGATCAACGATTGGTGAAACCTGAACACCGTCTGACGAGAACCACATACCACCACTGATAGGGTTACCGTTGAGTGATTCAAATAAGTTCAATGCTTCGTGGTTCTCGCAAATCTCGAGGCTGTTGTCTGATCCGGCAGGATGAAAAGGAGTAAATGAAATACCGACTGTGGCAGACTGTGCCGGACACGGTGTTTCACCCGGAAGCACATAGGTATATGTTCCGTCAAGTCCCGGAGCCGGACTGAAACTCGCATTCACAGGTTGTCCCAGTTGATTCAGCCAGTATCCTCCGGTTTCCGGATTTCCCTCCAGCAGGTTGAAGAGATCAACGGATGGCGCATTTGAACAGATTTGTACATTGGCATCCTGACCTGGATTACCAATGACATTTTCGATGATGAACAAGCTTGAAAATGCGGGGTCGCAATAGGGCACTTCGTCTACCATGTATGTAAACAGTCCTCCATTCATGGTTTCCGGATCATAAAAACCATCCAGTGCCACGCCATTGGAATTAAGCCATGTGCCCGTTTCACTGGGATTTCCGGTCAGGACATCCGTCATCAGAAACGGCTCATAATTCTCGCAGATCAG
>JBEAZL010000384.1:0-3080 GCA_041170085.1 Bacteroidota bacterium | reverse complement strand
AAGTATTGAGTTCACCATCTTCCCAGTCTTCCATGATGATGTCCAGAACTTCTTCATATTCGCACGTGGTGAAATACTGACTGGTTCCGGCATCGAACTGGAAAGATACCTCCTGACCATCTGGTACGTCAGTAACAACTTCTACCTGAAATTCTACCTGAGATTCAGAATCTGCGGCAAAGTCACCGAGATCAACAGGTGCGCTTACAACCTGAATGTATGGTGAATCTTCAATCAATGAAGCAATCAGAGATTCAGTGGTAGAGGCTTGACCGGTGTTGGCCAGAGATACGATAATAGTTGCGGTTTCTCCTTCGTCCAGACGACCGTTTCCGCCCTCGTCATCAATCGTAATAGATCCGCATTCCAGCACAGGAGCGTTCAAAACCACGGGGAAACTCATTTCCCAGGTATTTCCCTCGGAATCCGTGATCAGCAGATCAAATAATACGGTATGCTGGTCTTCCACACCCTCTGCCACATCAAATGAATATGCACCTTCAGCCATCAGATTCGTTGATGCATCAATGTTTCCAAAGAAGTGATAATTATCTGTAATGGCTACCTGTGTATCCGAAGTGCTGAGTGTTGCTTCCACGTCGGTTGCCAGATCAATACCGATGTTCTCGAGGGTAACATCAAGAAGAACAGCCTCTCCGTGATCGGCGAGACCATTAGTGTTGCCCTGATTGTCATCAATTTGCACACTTTCATCAACCACATATGGTCCCTCGGCTACAAGTAATTCAATGGTGGCCTGATAAGGTATCGTGTTGAAACTGGTAACGGTCACCAGTATCTGTCCTGGATTTACAATAGGTTCGAAGGATATGGTGGCCAACCCGCCCTGAACAATTCCTGTTCCGATGATTTCACCATCAATCGTCAGACACACCATTGCGTCCTCTGTATCACAAATAACATCAATCTCCGATGTCCCCAGAAAAACGGCCAGCGGATGCTCCGCCGTCAGCGGATCGGGAAATGCGGTTCTCAATTGCACCGTTGGATCCCCGAACAGGTGCCAGGTATCTGTCATATCATCTCCTCCTTGTCCGTAGGCGTCGTTCATACTCGCACATCCGTGAACGTGTATTGAGCCCAGTGTGTGTCTGGTTTCATATCCGGCCATGTCGGCAATGATGTGATTCATTTCATCTTGTCCCTCCATAGGTGGAGCCCAGCTCTGAAATACTGAACTGAATGCACCTCCAATCCCACCGGTAGGTCCGTTGGTGTCATCGGCTTTGATCCATGCTTCTCCGAATGTGTCGCCACTTCCTGAGTCATCATCGAAATCACCTGTACAGCAACCCACAATGATGAAGTATGGATATTTATGATAGTTGGTCAGGGAGTTGATGTTGTTATTGGTGAATCCCGTAGTCGAGATAATGCTGTGGTTTCCGTGACCGGTATAATTGATCAGGCTGCACCCGTCATTAATGATATTTGAAAGGTTCGATGCAGTCGGATTTCCTGCGGCATCAGCCGTTTCACCACCTGTAGGAGAGCTGCCTCCATGGGATGAATCATACAATTCCCAAACCTCGGTGTATGTAAAATCCAACAGGTCTGTCTTGTTCTCATTGGCATGTTCCCAATCCGTTTCGCCATCATCTCCGATGCCCTGTCCTTCATTACTTCCAATGCCAACGCCAATGCTGAACCAGTCCATCGCTATGTACGGATCTTTTTCGTATTCCAGGATTTTGTCAATCAGCACGGGGAGTTCTGAATCATTGTGAACCAGGAATCTGCCTACAAATACTTCTGCATAGCTGTCGGTTCCGTTGATATATCCATAACAGGCATCGCAGTATCCCTGTCCGCCGCTGTTGTTGACAAGTTGAGTGGGTACCTGATCCTCATCTCCGACAAGTAAAAGGTAGGTTAACCCATTGTTGGCATAGTAGTCTGCAACAAAATCTTCAATCTCTGCAATGCCTCCAATGTCATCAACATCTACCACTTCGGTTTGAATGCCTTTTTCCTTTTTCCATTGGATCCACGGCTCCAGTTCCTCCACATATATGGCATCGGTAATGACAAGTAGATTACCGATTTCTCCGATTACATCGTACCTGTTCTGATGAAAGTTGTAGTTCAGAAAGTGACCGCCGTACACCTCATTCATCAGGAGATTGGTGCGCTGGGGTGTGATGCTGGGCAGAGGATTTTCTCCCGGCTGATCTGTGGGAAGAATCTCAGCAATAATCTCTGTGTAGTATCTCAAAACCTTCGTTACAGGATTATACTGAACAGGGTGGAAGTAGAACGATTGTCCCCTGTATTGTCCCTGAACAAACGGGCGACCTGTGCTAACCAACTGGCCCGGGAAGAATGCATTGGAATCATAAACTTCTGCATAAACAAATGGCACAGTGGAAGGATCTGTAGTTCTAAGGAGATTGCCCTTTGAAGGTGCAATTTCAATATCAGGAAATTCGATATAACTTGATGATTGCACATGAATGACCATTTCGGCCTGATCATCGACAATCAGCGCTGCCGTCAGCTTTGGTACATCCGGCAGACCTTCTTTCAACAACGATGTGCCTTCAGGAATGACAGGGATTACCTGATCATTTCCCGCAGATTGAAAAGTCAGTTCTCCAGACCCGCAGCTGATGAGGATATTACCTCCTGATTCGCTGATGATCTCAAACTGGGAGTGAGAAAGAAAGGGAATAAGTGCGGTTACGAGAGTAAAAATTCTCCTCATAAAAATTGGTTTTGTCAGAGTTTGCTGAGTATGTGTGTTATATCGCCAATGGTCAGAAAATATATTCCTGCAGGCCAATCTTCAGTACCGATTGATAACGGTAAACCCGCAGAGGACAGCTCCTGAAATACAATCCTGCCGCTCGTATCTGTGACTCGAATATTCTGACCGGCCGGGGCATTCAAATTGATCAGGGTGGAAAATGGATTGGGATATACGGCGGGTAAAGAGCTGTGCTCATCCACCGAAACGATTTCTGTATTGAAATGAAAAAACAAATCGATATGCTCTTCCTGATGACCTGTCGGATAAATCCAGAAATGAACATAGCCCTCACCCGGAAACATGAACGGAT
>JBEAZL010000383.1:0-2642 GCA_041170085.1 Bacteroidota bacterium | reverse complement strand
TTATTCGCCTTCAAATTCAAGGATCCGGGATGGGAGAACAACAAACCGCGCTGGACATTCGTGATGCTAATGCCCGCCGTAATAGCCCTTACATGGCTTTCTACTGAATTATTCTTTCTCTCCGTGCCGGCACTCTTACTTTTGTACATCATTATTTCCATTGTATTCCAGAAAAGAAATGAAATTCAAGGCTGAGATCGACGTGATGCCTCTCGAGGCGCTTCTTGACCCACAGGGCAAGGCTGTAACCCATAGCATGACAAACCTTGGTCTCCCGGAAATCAATGGTGTCCGGATCGGAAAGCACATTTCCCTGTTCGTTGAAGCGGATAGCAAGAAGGCAGCAGAAGCCAAGGTAGACCAGGCCTGCAAGAAGTTGCTCTGTAATGAAATTATGGAGTATTACACCTTCTCGCTGAAAGAGGAGAAGTAAGATTCTTCCCACTTATTCCGGTTCCGGCAACATACCCAGTGCCAGCAACGTGGCTACAATTTCCATTTTGTCCGGATACTCGCCCAGGAAGTATAACAACCTGTCGAAAACGAACTGACTGGCTCCCTTGTACACATCAGTCGAATTGAATGTGTAAAGACAGTCCAGCGGGAAAGTACTGTCTCCCTTGTAGATGGCATTGTTCCGAATGGTGAGCCATACATCGAAACTTGTGCGGCCCTGTCCCACATATACTTTACCGTCTTCCAAAGTGTACAATCGGTCAAAAACAGAAGTACTGAAGCCCTTGTATATCGATTTTCCGGAGACGGTGTAAACGCTGTTGTTCCAGAGAAGATCTTCACCGGCGATGATGTGTCCGTTGTGGATGGTGATAACTGCCGGATCTGTCGAGTACTGTTCATTCAGATGCACGAATGTCTGGGCATGAAAGAAATTCATCACGCCCATCAGCAACATCACCATCAAGATCAGTCTTGCTTTCATCGCAATCGTATTCAGAATTTTCAGGAACTACGGCAAACACCGGGCCCGGATTGATATGTCAAATTCGGTTGCCCGCGCTGCCTCAGTTGCGAATGGCGGCAATCCCGGGTAGAACAATGCCCTCAAGTGATTCGAGCATGGCTCCTCCGCCTGTGCTTACATAGCTCACCTGATCTGCAAGGTGAAACTGATTCACTGCAGCCACAGAATCTCCTCCGCCAACAAGGCTGTATGCGCCGTGCTTCGTGGCATCAGCTATGGCCAGTGCAATGGATTTTGTACCATGGGCGAATGCTTCAAATTCAAAAACCCCCATCGGACCATTCCAAAGAATCGTCTTCGATTTAGCAATAACATCGGAGATGAGTTTTATGGAATCCGGACCGATATCAAGTCCCATTTGTCCTGCAGGAATGGCTGAAATAGGCGATAATCCGACCGTAGCATCAGCTGCGAAACGATCGCCCGTAACGGCGTCTGTGGGGAGGACAATGTTCACGCCTTTGGCCTGAGCCTTCGACATCAGGTCTCTTGCCATGTCGAGCTTGTCATCTTCTACCAGCGAGTTTCCTACCTGGCCGCCCATGGCTTTGATAAAGGTGAATGCCATTCCACCGCCCACAACGATGTGGTCAGCTACTCCCAGAAGGTTTTCCAGAATGGCAATCTTGCTGCTCACCTTACTGCCGCCAATGATGGCTGTAACGGGCTTTTCAGGGTGCAAGAGAACGCGTTCGATATTCTGAACTTCATCTTCCATCAGATAACCGAAGAGTTTATCGGTTGGAAAGAACCTTGCAATTACTGCTGTGCTGGCATGTGCCCTGTGTGCTGTGCCGAAGGCATCATTCACATACACATCGCCGTTTTCTGCAAGCTGTCCCGCAAAAAATTCATCTCCACCCTCTTCTTCCTTGTAGAATCGAAGGTTCTCGAGCATGAGAATATCTCCATCGGCCATAGCTTCAACAGCTGCACCGGCAACATCGCCAATGCAATCAGAGGCGAATTGAACAGGTTTGCCAAGCACCTGCGACACCCTGGATACAATATGCTTCAGAGAATATTTGTCCTCCGGGCCACCTTTCGGACGACCGAGGTGCGACATCAGAATGACCTTGCCGCCGTCGGAAGAAATTTTTGAAATGGTCTTTGCAGCTGCGCGGATGCGGGTATCATCAGTCACCTGAAGATTTTCGTCGAGCGGCACGTTGAAGTCAACACGCACCAACACCCGCTTGCCTTTGAATGAATAAGAATCGAGGCTGTATTTCATGATTTCAGAATGGAGTGCAAATGTACTCCTGAAAGCAAGATGCGTTAATCTGAAATACGCTTAACAGTCCGGAAGTGATTCCGGAGAAAAGGCAAGTGACGGAGAAGGTGATTAAGCCGTTTGTGAATTGTATTCCTTCTCTTCCGAGAGCAATTCATGGCAGGCCGTTTCTATGGCCAGGGCATCGTATCCGCATTCGCGGTACAACTCCTCCTGGGTTCCATGTTCGATGTAACGGTCAGGGATGCCGAGACGACGTACCCTGGCTGTGTAACCATTGTCGGCCATGAACTCGATAACCGCACTGCCCATACCACCCTGGATACAACCATCTTCAACGGTAATCACATGACGGAACTTTCCGAATACTTCGTGAAGAAGAAGTTCATCAATGGGCTTGGCAAAACGCATATCGTAGTGAGCTGC
>JBEAZL010000382.1:0-3573 GCA_041170085.1 Bacteroidota bacterium | reverse complement strand
GACCAGCACTGATAACGATATGGAAATGAGAAGCCGGATCAAGGGGTGCAAATGTACGATACCCCTATGTCAGTTTTTGCCCGTTAATACTCTGACCGGTCGATGAAAACAGGCCTCCTCGATAACCACTTTTCTCTGGTAAAATCAGGCATTTGCTGAAGGGTGCCTCCCTGAGCAATGCTCATCTCTGAGAGTGGTGTTACCGCGTACCATGTTGCCATATCGTACACATCCAGAGGAAATGGTTCATTTCTTTTGGCGCACTCAATGAAAGCGTTGATCACGAAGAAATCCATACCCCCATGACCGGCAGATTCAGCCTCAGACGCGTATTTCTTCCACAACGGATGGTCATATTCAGACAGAAAATCAGAGTCGTCCGTCCATCTGTGAGGTTCGCTGATTCCTTCGATATGGAGCCTGGAAAGATCATCCATCCATAAGCCTTTGGTTCCCTGAATACGGAAGTTGAGCGAGTATGGTCTGGGTAAATTTGTGTCGTGAGAAAGTAAAATAGTCTCGCCATTGGCTGTTGTCATGATGGTAGTGACCACATCGCCCAGTTTGAATTCTATCGATGCGTTGGGATGATCGGGGCCGCCATTGTTTACGATGTATTCATGCAGACCACGACTTTTAGATGCTACCGATGACAACGAAAGAATGCGGTTACCCCGGTTAATATTCAACATGGTGGCCACCGGACCTAGTCCGTGGGTTGGGTATAGCTCCCCGTTCCGATACTGAGAATGCGCGGTTCGCCATTTAGATTCGGAAAATCCTTTCTCTCCGAATTCGACACCTTTTCCGTATGGGCTCTTACCATCGTTCAGTTTGACACCGCGCAGATCGTGCTGATATCCTCCCTGTACATGCACCAGTTCGCCGAAAAGACCCTTGCGAACCATGTTCATCACCGCCATTACATCACGACGGTAGTTCACATTTTCCATCATCATGAGCGGGACTCCGGTCGCCTCGTAGGTATCGACAATATCCCAGCAATCCTGAAGATCCATCGCACCACATACTTCCATGGCGACCATCTTGCCCGCTTTCATGGAAGCAATACCCTGAGGGACGTGCCATTCCCATGGTGTGCATATAAAAACAGCATCTATATCATTTCGCTTCAGCAACTGCACATAATCAAATTCACCATCTGCGTAGACTGTTGCTTCCTTACGACCATGGCTTTTCAGAATATCCTGTGATGAAGCGATGGCCCATGATAAATCCGGATCAGCGAAGGCTATCACTTCGACATCTTTCCTCTTGCAACATTCATCAAGCTGCGATTGTCCGCGGGCACCGAGACCGATAAAACCCAGCCTTATCTTTTCTTTCACATACGGAAATAAAACAGATGGAGCAGCAGTAACAGCAGCGCCTGCCATGGCAGATTGCTTCACAAAATCGCGGCGATTCATAGGTAGAAAATAAAGCGACAATATCGCTAATACTATCCTAATCTGGCAAATACCATTCTTGGCCTTTCCTGTAAATCGTGAAGAACCCTGACATCTGTGTAGTTCCTGCGGAATATATCCGCGGTCTCAGAGGCCAGTCTCTCATTACACTCCACAAAAATGAACCCTCCGGGATTAAGCCAGCGCGTTCCGGTTTCTGCGATGCGCCGGTAAAAAACAAGCGGATCATTGTCAGGCACGAATAGGGCAAGATGGGGTTCGTAATCGAGAACATTAGGCTGCATCTCACCGGATTCGGAAGATGCTATGTAAGGTGGATTCGATATGATAGAATCATATGATTTTCCGGGGTCAACGGTCAGAATGTCGAGTGCACTGAAGTCCACTTTCGCTCCAAGTCTGTGGGCGTTCGAAGATGCGAGTTCCAGAGCCTGTGATGAAATATCTACGGCATCTACAGACCAGTTTTCACGCTCCAGTTTCAGTGAGATGGCGATACAACCACTTCCTGTGCCAATGTCGAGGACGCTCTTTTTCTCATGCCCCAATGTATCCAGAACAAGCTGAACCAACTCTTCGGTTTCGGGCCTTGGTATCAGCACCCTTGGGTCAACCCTGAATTCCCTGCCCATAAAATAAGCTGTACCCATGGCATATTGCAAAGGCATCCCATCGCGGATCTTCACTGCCATTTTATGCAGGGATAATATCTCGCTCTCCGAGAGTCTGTCGTGTATCCGCATGATCAGGTCGGCCTTCGACCATCCCATGATGTGTCTGAAAAGCGAGGTCACAATCTGATCACACTCGCGCTCTCCGAAAGAGGCCAGCATAACCCGTATGTACTGCCTGACGCTTGCAACGGAGTTGGCGGGCAATCCGCGATCGTTCATTTTCAGCGAAGTTCAAACACCTGATATCCGAAAGGATCGAGCTTCACATCACCCTGGGTAAATACCGATAATGTCTGCTCATTGAAGATGCTCTTGAAATTTCCATTCACTTCATCTATAAGATCAATCTTCTGAGGCTTATCAGAGAAGTTCAGCATAACGAGAACCTGAGAGTCATTGCGCCTGCGCATGTATGCATATATGACTTCGTCATTGCTCGTCTTCAGTCGGGTAAAATCTCCGCCTTCAGATCCACTCCACAGAGCCTTATTCCTGGTGCGAAGCGAAATGAGTCTGGTATAAAAATCCTGAAGAGGATAGTTATTCCATTGAACAGTATCCTTATCAAAGAACTTCAGGCGTTTGGTTTCACCGCCTTCCTGACCAGTATATAAGAGAGGCATTCCCCACATGGTGAAAGCCAGCACATCGTATGCCTTTCTTGCCTCACCGTATCTCTCACCACCCGTTCCGTTCCATGAGTTTTCATCGTGGTTGGTGGTGAAGTACATTCTGTATGCGTCGCTGATGAATTTTTTACGCTCGCGATCCATGTATGAATCAAAATGAGACAGGTTGGAATCACCCTTCGCAACATGATTCGTAATATGCATCATCTCCCATCCGTATGTCATATCGAACGCATGACGGTGCATTTCCGGATCTTCCGCCTCTGCCAGCATGAAGACAGGCTTGATCGAATCCAGAGAAGCTCTTACTTCTTCCCAGAAAGGATTAGGCACTTTCATGGCCACATCGCACCGGAAACCATCAATATCATATTCCTTAACCCAGAACCTCATGGCGTCCTTCATATCAGCCCACAGGGCTTTATTATTCCAGTCGAGTTGTGCAACATCCCACCAATCGGTGTTGAACGGAGGTTGAAGATTTCCGGCTGTATCCAGAGCGTAGTTGGATTTTTTGTCGATGGTCCACACATTGTCAAATGCGCTGTGATTGGCCACCCAGTCAATGATGACCTTCATGCCCAAATCATGAGCTGCCTTCACAAGATTCCTGAAGTCCTGTTCAGTTCCATATTCCGGATTAATTCCCTTATAATCCTTTACACTGTAATAGCTACCAAGGGTTCCTTTGCGATTAACTTCTCCAATGGGATGAACAGGCATGAGCCAAAGCAGAGTGATACCCATTGATTTGAGCCTTGGAAGGTCCTGCTGAAAAGCAGCAAAAGTTCCCTCGGGAGTGTGCTGCCTGATGTTGACTTCATAAATGGTCGCATTCTT
>JBEAZL010000381.1:0-2992 GCA_041170085.1 Bacteroidota bacterium | reverse complement strand
GCAATGGCTGTGGCACCCCCTCCGCTGAGAACAACACCAACTTTCTGTGCGAATGTTGGTGCACCGGCAAGCAATATGGTTGCTATGATGAGTGCCCTCATGGTGGTTCTGGTCAGATATAGTTATTCTTCAGACCGTGCAAAGGTCTTTCTCCCCCACGATTTCCCGTTAGGTATGAGTTAATTTTATTCCTTAAAGGTTGTGAATTATCAATGACTGGCTGAAAGTTCTCGTCGCAGCCAGTTGAAATATGCAGGTGCTTTGAGCATTCTTGATCCATACCAGCTGAATATTTCCCCATCGACAGGGAGTATTTGTGCCCGCGGGACCAAATCCCGCAAAATCCTTAAGTGCTCATCTTTGAATGGAAATGGCTCCGATGATGCGAGAATGAGATCGGGATCAAGGTCCTTTATTTGGGATTCGCTCAGGATAGGATACCTGTCTGGTGATGATGCGGTAAGATTTTCAAATCCGGCACAGCGCATCATATCGTGAATGAAGGTGTCTGAGGACACTGCCATCATTGGATTCCACCAAATCAGGTAAATGGTTTTTCTTGCCGGCCAATCACTGCTTGGTACAAGGCTTTCCCTGATTGAATGTGTTATTTCAGCTGCCTTTTCGTGACATTGGGTAAGGTTACCGATGTCAGATATCATCTGCAGGGCTTGTGTAGTATTTCTCACATCACTTACCCAGACCGGAAAATCTCCAGCCAGTGCATCAACATCTTCCTTTCTGTTTTCTTCCTTGTTGGCGATGATGAGATCCGGATTGAGGGATCTGATTTTGTCAAGTCCCGGATTTTTCGTCCCTCCGACTTTGGTTATGTTCCTGAACCACAGCTCCGGATGTATGCAGAATTTGGTGATGCCTGCGACCCGGCCATCCAGCCCAAGGTCATATAGCAACTCCGTCACGGAAGGAACCAGAGATACAATTCGCTCCGGTGTTTTATTCAGGATGATCTTCTTTCCGGTTTGGTCTGTGTATTCAACCATCAGGCGAAGTTAGGTGTAAAAAAAAAGCCCGCCGAAGCGGGCTTTTTTTAAAGCTTCTGAAAATTATTTCTGAATTACCCACTTGTGGTATTCAGCGTGACCTTCGCGGCTGATGCGGATGGTGTATGAGCCACCTGACAGGTAAGACCAGTCTTTTTCAACGCGCGAGCGCTGAGGTACATTGATCTGTTCACTGATTACCAGGCGACCGCTCACATCATATACATCGAGATTCACCGTGCCGTGGTTACCGCCGTTGGTGAATGCAATCGAACCGGTTGATGGATTCGGGAATATGCTCCACTCATTCATGTCACCTTCTGAAATGTTGAGCGGACAACCAGTCGCTGTGGCGATGAGCTCATCGGCTACGTTGCCATCGCACACATTGTATGGGTCATCATTCGGAGCACCGGCGATATCACCACAGTCGTAACCCCATGCCTCACAGTTGAAGTTAGGATTGCCGCCTGTTCCGGTGTCGGCATTGCCATCACCCAGGTTGAAGCGCACCTCAGGGCTGAACGTATTGTAGTCGCAATCGCAGATCATGAAGTCGTATTCACACGATCCATCATCTACCGTTGCTTCGTCGTAGTAGTTCACGGCCAGAGGGTCAGTACAACCGGTGATGATTCCACTTGAACAATCCTCGGTCATAACCGGAGAGGTAATGAAACATCCGTCAAGGGTGTTGCTCACCACCTGAATAACAACCTGAGAGCCGTTTTCATATGGTCCGAGTTCGATGCTGCCCATGAAGTTCACCTGGATTTGGGTGTCATCATACGTGTTGCTTATCGTGTAAGGAGCTCCATTTCCGAGTGCGTCAACATCTACGAGCACATAGAAGTTATCCTGATCACCAGGCACACAGTATGCATCGTAAGTGATGGTTGGGAATACACACGAGAAGATACAAGAACCATCATCTTCTGTTGCCAGAGGATTATAGTTGAGTGCTTCTTCATCGGTGCAGCCTGGGATTTCCTCATAGAAGCATGAGCCATCATCGATAGTGGCTGTTTCGTCGTAGTTGGTCGCATCCGGGTCTGTACATCCCGCGCAGGTCAGATATTCACAGGTTCCGTCGTCAACGATAGCGTCAGGGTTGAAGTTGCATGCTCCCTCATCGGTACAACCAACCAGAGCGTCGTAGATACATGAACCGTCGTTTACTGTTGCATCAGGATTGTAGTTCAGAGCTTCCGGATCGGTACAGCCCAGCACTTCTTCTACACCACAACCATTGGCAGGTGGAAGATTTCCGTCGCAAACACCATATGGATCGAGTGCCGGAGCACCTTCGATGTCGCCACAATCGTATCCCCATGTAGCGCAGTTGAAGTCAACGTACTGATCGCCCCACTGGTAGAAACCATTATCGGCAAATCCGTCGCCAAGCCAATCCAGAACACCAATGCTGAGTACAGTTCCGGCGCAGTCACAAATGGTAACTTCATTGTCACAGTTACCAGTGGTGAAGCTGAAGAGGTCAGATACTGAGCCATCATCCAGTACATAGTACATGGTGTAGTTGGTGTTTTCAAGCAGGTAGAACCACAATCCCTGGTCGCCGCTTTCCCAGCCTTCAGCACTTACATCAAAGTAATCGAACAATCCGCCGTTTTCGCTGAGGTAGAGGCCATCCACCGTGCAAGTGCCGTCATATTCAAAAATGTATGAGGCGCCTGGTGAGAATGTATCGCCATTAGGTGAACAGGGTTCTGCGGAGATAGTGAGGTTCAGGTTAGAACACTCACTTGTGAATGGTGTACAGAAATACAATTCATAGCTCGAACCAAATGCGGCAGGACCAGTGATGATGTATGTCTGAGTGGCAGGATCCCATACGCCATATGCACCGTCGGCATCGCACTCAGGTGCCGACAATCCGTCGCCGAATGAGTCGTAAATAACGTAGGTATAGCAGCCAGGAGGCAGGCAGAGATAGGATGTGTAAAGCGTGTACGATTCAAAGTATGTTC
>JBEAZL010000380.1:0-6112 GCA_041170085.1 Bacteroidota bacterium | reverse complement strand
CGAAATAGATTTTGACGAAAATAACCCAGGTACGCTAATGGGCGAAAGGAGCAGGTATTGGGTAGTGTTGAAATAATCAATTATTCCTTCGACTCTATTCCTTCTCACTCACCTTGTTTTTGGGGACCACTGGAGGCGAAGCGAGAGCAAGGTTAGAGAAGTGGTGACATGGGATTTTCCCTTCGCACTCACTCTGTTTCTCACTCTGATTTTTTTGGGGACTACGTCCCGCCCCTCCCCTTATCGCAAAATTATAGCTGCCAGAATTAACCGGGTCCTGAATGCCAAATTTTGGAAAAATTTTCTGGAGCGCTCGCAAGATATCCGGTGTTCAATATGGTTGTCAGGCAAGCATTGTTGAGGGTTCGCCCGTGGAGTGTAGATGTAACCCGGGTCACCTTTTTTCTCCTTGTCCTCCGTACCTTTGCACTCCAAAATTTACAGCACACATCATGAGCACAGTAGCCACAAGCGCCATTACACCGGTACTCGAAAAACTGGGTATCAAATCTCTCAACGAGGGAACCTCTACCGGAAAACATTTCTTTGGCAGCGGACCAGTGATCGATTCATACTCGCCTGTGGACGGAGAGCTGATTGCATCTGTGAGCACCACCACCGCCGAAGATTATGAGGCCGTTATCGCCAAGGCTCAGGAAGCATATGCATATTGGCGCACTGTGCCCGCCCCCAAGCGCGGTGAGATCGTGCGGCAGTTTGGCGACAGACTGCGCGCATACAAGCAGGAGTTGGGCATGCTGGTAAGCTATGAAATGGGAAAGAGCCTGCAGGAGGGCCTTGGTGAAGTGCAGGAAATGATCGACATCTGCGATTTCGCAGTGGGTCTCTCTCGTCAGCTCTACGGCCTGTCTATGCACAGCGAGCGTCCCATGCACCGCATGTATGAACAATGGCACCCACTGGGTATAGTGGGAATCATCAGCGCCTTCAACTTCCCGGTAGCCGTATGGTCGTGGAACAGCGCACTGGCCTGGATCTGTGGCGACGTTTGCCTGTGGAAGCCGAGCGAGAAGACTCCTCTGTGTGGCATTGCCTGTCAGCATATCTGGAACGAGGTAGCCGAAGCCAACAACCTGCCGGAAGGAATCTCTTCTATCATAAACGGTGATTATCGCGTAGGCGAGATGATGACCACGGACCGACGCGTTCCATTGATCAGCGCCACAGGCAGCACCCGCATGGGTCGCATTGTGGGAGCCACAGTGGCAGAGCGTTTCGGAAAATCGCTGCTCGAACTGGGTGGCAACAATGCCATCATTGTTACTGAAAACGCCGACCTCAAAATGACCATCATTGGCGCCGTGTTTGGCGCCTGCGGTACCGCCGGACAGAGGTGCACCACAACCCGCCGGCTCATCATTCACGAGTCAGTTTATGGTGAAGTGACCGCTCAGTTGGCGAAAGCATACGGGCAACTCAGTATCGGAAATCCTCTCGACCAGAAGAACCACGTGGGCCCGCTCATTGATAAAGCTGCCGTGGATACATACCTGAAAGCTATTGAATCTGCCAAAGAACAGGGTGGCAAAGTGCTGGTAGAAGAAGGGGTGCTCAGTGGTGAAGGCTTTGAAAGCGGTTGCTATGTGAAACCCTGCATCATTGAAGTGAAAGATTCTTCACTCCCAATCGTGCAACACGAAACTTTTGCTCCCATTCTGTATGTCATGAAATACAATACCCTGGAAGAGGCTATCGCCATGCAAAATGGTGTGGTACAGGGGCTGAGCAGTGCCATCATGACAACCAATTTGCGTGAAGCCGAGAAGTTCCTCTCATGTGAGGGAAGCGACTGCGGAATTGCGAACGTCAATATTGGAACCAGTGGCGCCGAAATCGGTGGAGCATTCGGTGGCGAAAAGGAAACAGGCGGTGGCCGGGAGTCCGGTTCAGATGCATGGAAGAACTACATGCGCCGGCAGACCAATACCATCAACTACAGCACGGTGCTGCCTTTGGCCCAGGGGATTAAATTCGACCTGTAAGCAGCATTCCAATTCATTGACTTATCTGGGTGGCGAACTGGATTGCCGCTCATTACATTTGCCGTGCACTGATATTTTCAGCGCCAGCTAAATCAACTCTATCCGTTCTGATGGTGAAGTACTTATCCTGCGCCGCGCTTTGCTTTGTCCTGGCGTTTTCAGCATGCACAGACAGGCATGAAGTCTTGCCTCCTTTGGGTAATTGGGTGATGAAGTTTGCTGTTGACAGCCTGACTTTTCCCATAGGCCTCAGTATCGACAGTGCTGGGGTAATGACCATTCACAATGCTGAGGAGAATATTCGTCTGGACTCCATGGTTTGTCGCAACGACTCCTTTTTTGTGGATATGCCATTATTCCAGTCTTCTCTGAGGGGAAAGGTCTGGTCTTCGGACAGTATTTCAGGGGTTTGGCAAGACCATTCGCGAAAGGATTATCAGATACCGTTTTACGCCGTGCCGGGAAATATTACTTTTCCGGGAAAGGAAGCGCGGTGGGACACCTTTGATGTAACCTTCTCTCCGGACAGCGCAGAGAATATGTACAAGGCCGTACTCAAACTCGCAACAGATCCTTCAGAAGCTTATGTGAAAGGTACTTTTCTGACAGAAACAGGGGATTACCGGTATCTCAGCGGCGAGAAAAATGGCGACTCATTCTATCTGTCTTGCTTCGATGGTTCTCACTTGTTCTATTTTCAGGCGAGAATGTCTGCCGACAGCATCATTGACGGGAGTTTTTATTCTGGGAAACATTGGTCTGAACCATGGGACGCAAGGAAGGATGAAAATGCTGGTTTACATGATCCGGACTCTCTCACATACATTGTTCCGGGCTCTGGAGCTTTCGGGTTTTCAGCAAAAAACATGCAAGGTGATCCTGTGAATTTTGGTGAGGATCAGTTCAGAGACAAGTTGACCGTCGTTCAGCTTTTCGGTTCGTGGTGCCCGAACTGCGCCGATGAAAGCAGATGGTTGTCTGAGGTCTACAACAAGTACAATTCTCAAGGCCTTCAGGTTATTCCTGTTGCTTTTGAACGGGGTGACGATTTTGAAGCTCAGAAACAAGGGGTGCAGCGGCTGTGGAAATCACTTGAAATGCCCTATCAGCCCTTTATTGGCGGTCGGGCGAATAAGGGAGAAGCGTCTCAGGTTTTCCCCATGCTAAACAAAGTGATGTCGTATCCAACCGCCATCATCATTGACAAGAAAGGTGAGGTCAGAAAAATTCACACGGGTTTCTATGGCCCGGGTACAGGCAAGTACTATCATCATCACACGGAAAGGCTTGAATTATTCCTCAGGCAACTCCTGGAGGAGTAATCTTTCTTACTTCAACATGATAAATGCCGCCCTGTCGGCAGGACTTAGGTCATAATCTTCTTTTCGATTACACGGAACATTTGTGCGCGGTTCGACGTATGACCGCACATGGAAGTGTTGAAATCTTATGTTCAGCGCGCTGCATTGCGCGCAGTAACAACGGAATTTTACACTGCCAACGAAACAACTTTTCGGGGCCTCCGCAATATGCGTTGCATCTGTGATTCCTTGCTAATGGCTTGTATCATGAGGTGCGTGTTGGTTTTGCGGCTCCTGAAAAACTTAACCACCCTCCCGTGGCATAGGACATACGAGTCTGATTCTACGGGCCTAATTATCGAAGTACATGTTCAGCTCTTCTGCCCTACGCAGTGATCTACAACTGTCGCAACACCCTGTAAGTATTTTCAATCGAATGATACGGTATACCCTTATTGCAGGTATTCTGTCGGCCTTTATGGCCTTCAGCAATCCCGCCCAGGCTCAGTTTGACTATAAGTTCTTCATGCCACCCATCTGGCAAACGGGCAATAACCCACAGAACGATCCCAGCCAGTTGTTCATTACGTCCCCTTTTGACAACGTGTCTGTTCATATTCAGACTCCGGATGGCACAACCTTCGTCTTTGATGGAGTGGTGAGCAGCGGAACTCCGCTCATCGTGACATTAACCCCGGAAATCGGACAAACAGTGTTACCCAATACTGTTATGTTCAACAACGGTCTGATCATCGAAGCCTCGATGCCGATTATGGCCGCTCACCGGGTGATGGCCAACACCAGTCAGTCGCTGGTAACTCTTAAGGGCCAGGATGCACTTGGCCACGAATTCTATTGTGCTTCCCAAACCCGAAACCGTCTGATTAATAACAATCCTACGAGCAGACACTTTATTTCGGTAATGGCTACCGAAGACAATACCACGATCACTTTCGAGACACCCTTCGACATGTACACACCGCTTGCCGGTGATCTCCCGAATCCATATACCATTACCCTGAATGCAGATGAATCATATTGCATTATCGGCAATACTACGGCTCAACATGTTGCTGGATCAAGGGTAACGTCAGATAAACACATTGCAGTAATCAGCGGATCCGCGTACACACCTACACCGGCATCCAATGGTAACAACGGTGCTGACTCTGGAATAGATCAGGTGCTTCCTATTCAGTTCGCAGGAACGGAATATGCCATGATCAGGGGTAACAACGCCGGAACACTTGATTATGCCATTATTGTCGGAACAGTAGACGGAACCAACATATACATAGATGGTAATCCGGTGCCTGCATTCACTGTAAATCAGGGCGGTTACGTAGACTGGACTTTAACAGGCGCGCCAGGTGCTCCTCACTATATTCAATCCGATAACCCGATAATGCTTTATCAGGTGTCCGGTGCGTCTGCAGATGATGAAGTGGATATGGCCATCATACCGGCCATTACCTGCACAGGTAGCCGTTATCTTGAGCTATCACTTTTTCCGGATAACGTGAATCAGTACATGCAGCTTCTGGTATCGGATGAAGCGGATCCCAACCTTACAATCAATGGCACACTATATTCCACTCTTCCCGGCGTAGTAACAACGCCAATCCCGGGATTGACCGGATGGAAGGCGGCGTCAATACCTGAGAACGTATTGACAACCAACAGCGTGCTTCAGGCCAATGGTTTGTTTCATGCCGCATGGCTTGCAGGTACTGAAGTAAATGGTGCCTATGGCTTCTTTTCCAAATTCAATACAGCGTTCGACTTTTTGGATCCGGAAACGGGAATTCCCACCCCGATTTATTACCTCGGAGCATTGTGCGCAGGTGAAAGCATGGACCATTGTGTTGAAGTTCTTAGCTGTGGAACGGACCATGAAATTATCAATGTATATGGCAACATAGGTCAGGTGGACATAGCTCCACCTACAAGTCCTTATGATTCTTGCTTCCAATACACAGCCCCCTTTGGCTTTAACGGATATGACACGCTCAATCTGGTATTTTCCAATAACCTCGAATTCGAGGGAACGCTGGAGATTGTTTTTCTCGCACTGGATCCAAACACCCCGATTAATGCAGGACCAGATCAGACTTTGTGTGTCACTAACAGCACCACCATATCTGCAGTTAACCCAAATATTTATGTAGATGGTTTCTGGACTCTGGTAAGCGGAACAGGCACCATAACTAATCCAAACAGTCCGACTACGACCGTGACCAACCTTGGTCCCGGTACAAACGTGTTTGCCTGGAACGAGAATTATCCGTGCGGAGTGAATAATGTTGATCAGGTTAACATTTTCAATTTCAGCGGGCCCTTGCCTCAGGCAAATGCCGGGCCGGATGTGTCCTTGTGTGGTTCTGGTAACTACGTGATGCAGGCCAACAGTGCGGGAGGTACAGGTGTCGGAACATGGGAAATAACCTGTGGTCAGGCTACTATTTTTAACATCAATAGCCCTACAGCTCTCGTTACAAATCTGGGAATTGGTATCAACTGTTTCCAATGGAATATTGATAACGGCGGTTGTTTGGGTGAAGGATCATTCGATGAAATGATCATCTATGTATATGACCCCAATCATCCAGCTGCCAATGCTGGTCCGGATCAGTCTTTATGCAGTTCTGTGGGAGTTTCAACCTCGTTGTCAGCCAACACCCCAATTGTGCCGGCAACCGGACAATGGACCGTAGTGAGCGGAACCGGAACTTTCGCCAATGCAAACAATCCGGTTACAACAGTGAGCGGATTAAGTATTGGTCAGAATATTTTCCAGTGGACCATCAA
>JBEAZL010000379.1:0-10287 GCA_041170085.1 Bacteroidota bacterium | reverse complement strand
CGGTCCGACGGGTGTCGAGCTGGCCGGGGCATTGTCAGAACTGAAAAAAGATATTCTTCCGTCAGACTATCCCGACATGAATATCGGCGAGATGGATATTCATCTTGTTGAGGCCAACCCCCGGTTGTTAAAAGAGATGAGCGAGAAGAGTTCAGCCCACGCATTGGAATCTCTGAACAAGATGGGTGTAAACACATCGCTCAATACGCGCATTGTGGAATATACCGGCAGAAAGGCTATAACTAAAGATGGCCGTGAACTTCACGGTTCAATTCTGATTTGGGCTGCCGGAGTGAAAGCTGTAATACCCTCGGGCATTGATCCGATATGCATCGAAGGAGGCCGGATATCAGTTGATGAATACTCCAGGATTAAAGGACTCGAAAGGGAATTCGCCATTGGTGATGTGGCGAGAATGTCCACCACCGAATATCCGGAAGGTCACCCGATGATGGCACAGCCTGCCATTCAGCAAGGTGAACTTCTTGCCCGAAACCTCATTCTATTGGGGCAGGGCAAGAGTTTACGTCCTTTCAGATACAAGAATCTCGGCGCTATGGCAACCATCGGAAGGTCTCAGGCTGTAACCGAGTTACCGCGCATAAGACTATACGGATGGTTTGCCTGGATAACCTGGCTTCTCGTGCATATCTATCAGCTGATCGGATTCAGAAATAAAGTGGTGGTCATGATCCACTGGGCCCAGAATTATTTCAGGCACAGCCGCGACCTCCGTCTCATCATCCGGCCATTTCGAAGCAAGTATTGATTTCCCTGAAAGCGGGACTATTTGGCCGTTGTCTTTTCAGCCAGAGTCAGGGCTTTGCTCAGGTTTATCACTCCACCTGTCTTTGAAAGAGAATTGAATTTCACCTTCTTCTCAGGATTTCCTGGCATGGGTACCTTGACTTTGTATTTCACCACACTCTTTTCGATGATGGCCTTGAGCTGCTTAGCAGAAAGTTCAGGATAGTATGACAGGATAAAGGCAGCCACACCGCTGGTAACCGGAGCAGCCATCGATGTACCACTTTCCTTCTTGTGGCTATTGGTTGGATAAGTGCTGTAGATGTTCACGCCTGGGGCGAAAACGTCCACTTTTTTCTTGCCATAGTTGGTGAAATCTGCTGCCAGTTCTTCGAGGAAGTGAGAACTCGCACCCACAGTAATCCATGTAGAACATTTGCCTCCGCCATCGTAAAATGGTGTTGGGAAATTTGCTGATACATCAACGTTTTTTGAATCGTTTCCGGCTGCATGAATCATCAGTACACCTTTGGATTCTGCATATTTTATGGCCTCATCAACCACTGTTTTGTGCGGTGAGTAACTCTTACCGAAGCTCATATTGATGATGCGCGCGCCGTTATCAGTTGCATACCTGATGGCATTGGCGACATCCTTGTCTCTCTCATCTCCGTTGGGCACACAGCGGATGGGCATGATCAGTGCATCCTTACAGATTCCTTCAGCACCCTTGCCGTCGTTGAGTGCACCAATGATTCCTGAAACATGGGTTCCATGGTCTGCTTTCGGAGCATAGCAACGGTTGTTTCCATAGTATCGCTCTGTCGGATCGTTGTAATTATCGCCGACTACAGACCTGGGGTCGAAGTTGAGATTGTAACTATATTCAAACTGGTCGCTGAAATGTGATTTTATCTCGTCAATCTGTGAAACGATATCTTCAGTCAGTGCATAAGTCAATATCTCCTTGATAGCGACAGTGAAATCATCTTCCCCCTCCATTCCCTGAACGTCTTCCAGCGTATATTCCTGCTTACCCAGAGTCTTTTTCACTGTCATATCGGCGAGCTTGTATACGGCCATGAATTGCTCAAAACCCATTTGCTCTTCAGTGGCTTCGGTCAGTCTCTGTTCGTATTCCTTTGCGAAGCGCTCGTACTTGCGGAATTCCTCCAGCTGGGCCGGAGCGATATCTGAAGCCTGTTTTCCCTCGTATTTCTGTTTGAGTTCTTTGTAGATACGGGTAAACTCCAGGTTATCATGAACCACGTCATCGGTCTTCCCACCAATGAAATTCCAACCATGTATGTCGTCTATGTAACCATTGCGGTCATCATCGATACCGTTGTCAGCAATTTCATCTGTATTGATCCATAGGCGCGGAGCTATCTCGCTGTGAGAGGTTTCAGTTCCGCCATCTATAACAGCCACTATTACAGGGGTAGCCTTCTTTCCTTCAATAAGTTTTTTGGCTTCGTCAAGATTTATTCCGCTCACTGAAGTCGATGGTGCAGACAGATGCCACAACTGAGGGGCGTCCTGAGCCCATACTCCTGCAGAAAAGCACGAAAACGCAATGACTGATGAAACAAAACTGTTGAACTTCATAAACATTTAATATTTGATACGAAGAAAGGGTGAAACGGGAAGATTATTGTTTCCTTTGTGACAAGCGGTTCAGGGATGTTGTAAAAAAAACGACCCCGGTTGTTCACCGGGGCAGTTTAACTAACAACTAAACTTTACCTAATTTCTACAGCTCTTCATTTGTAGAATACAGGGCCAAAGGTTGATCTCTGACAGGGCAAATATTCGCGGTACTTATAACAGAAGTATCACGAAGAGATCACTATTTTTGTACATAAGAATCCAAGTTTGACGTGAAATCAGTAATCATTATAGAAGACGAGTTGAGCATTGCCGATCTGATTGCGCTGCACTTAAAAGACATGGGCTGTCAGGTCATGATTTTCACGAATGGCGCGGAGGGCTTTGAACACGCAAGCCGCAGCTCATTCGATCTTTTGATTCTGGACATCAATCTTCCCGGGATGAATGGGTTGGAAATCTGCCATCGAATCAGAGGTGCCAGGATTACAAGCCCGATACTAATGTTGACTGCAAGAACAGAGGAGATTGATAAGGTACTCGGACTGGAAACGGGAGCCGATGATTACATCACCAAGCCCTTTGGAATCCGGGAGTTTCTTGCCCGGGTCAAAGCGATTTTCAGACGGTCGGATCTGGACAAAGAGGATGCTGCGGCAGAACAAAAGGGGATTTCTATTAAAGACCTGACCATAGATCATAAAAAGCGGAAGGTCGAGATGTCGGGTCGCAGGATTGAACTTACTCCCAAGGAATACGATTTGCTTTATCTGCTGGCATCAAACCCCGGAGTAACTTTCGATCGAAGAGAATTGCTGAGTAAAGTATGGGGTTACGACTTTGAAGGATATGAGCATACGGTGAATTCACATATCAACCGACTCAGAGGAAAAATTGAAAAGGATCCCAATCATCCTGAGTATGTTCTGACGACCTGGGGAGTCGGCTACCGGTTTACAGAATTACCATCATGAGCACGGTCATCAAGAACGAACTTCCCAATAAGTTCTCGAACAGAATTCTCGTTCTGACACTGCTGGCCATACTGACCATTGCCGTATTCAGTGCATACCTGAGTTATAAGAGTCAGGTAAGAATCAGCGAGGAGAAAGAACTGTTCAAACTGGATTGTATAGCCAGCGCCACTGCATATAAAATATCCGGTGAAGACCACTCCTATCTGGTAGCCGCCTATCCAAACCGTATTTTGAAATCCAGAGCGGTGCAGGACTCGGTATACAGGAAGATCAAGGAACTGATGGACGGTGCACAGGAAATGACGAAAGTTCCCTCTGAGATGTATACAGTGCTCAGTGATACAACCTCCGATCAGTTGTACTTTGGTATTGGTACGGTGCGCAGCGAATGGCTCTCGGCCATGGAGGACTACCCGGAAGAACTGATGCGCGATTTTGAAAAGGGAGGAATGGTCCGCTCATACATTGTGAACGGTTCAGATAAGCTCAGCGCCTTCTCTCCCATCCGTGACGCTAATAACAAGGTTGTGAGTGTACTTCAGGTTGAGGAAACCAGAGATGCCTTTATGGATAAGTCGCTGGATCAGATCATGGTCAATGTATACATATCGCTGGGCTTTATTGCCATTATAGGCACATTGATGTATTTCTCTGTCAGAAATCTGCTTAAGCGACAGGAGCGCATTGCATTGGAGAAGATTGAGCTTGACGGACTGCGAAGAGAGCTTGTGACCAATGTCTCTCATGACCTTCGAACACCGCTTGCAAGTATCCACGGATATATCGAAACGGTTCTCATGAAGTTTGATTCACTCTCGGGAGAGGAAATCCGCAAATACCTGAATACTTCACTTCAGGGTACTGAGAAGCTGCGTGGCCTCGTGGATGAGCTCTTTGAACTATCGAAACTTGAATCCAGAGAGCGCAAACTAAATGAGGAATTGTTATCGCTTGGTGAACTGGCACAGGATGTAACTAATCAGTTTCGCCAACAGGCTAACCAGCAGAATATAAAGCTCCAGACACAGATTCCATCCTCTCTGCCTATGGTAACAGGGGATATTGCCCTTCTCGACCGGGTATTGCAGAATGTCATTGGAAATTCACTGAAATTCTGCGACAGCGGCGATACTATTCTGGTGAGTGCCGGTCATCTGGAAGGAAGGGTTTGGGTGGAAATCAAAGACAGTGGCGCGGGTATTTCTGAAGAAGATCTCCCACACATATTTAATCGTTTTCACAAAGGGAAATCAAGGAGGTCGGGCTCTGGACTTGGACTGGCCATTGTTAAAAGCATTCTGGAGCTACATGGAGCCACATACCAGATCTTCAGTCAGGAGGGTCAGGGAACTACCTTTCATTTTGATCTGCCTGTTGCCAGGACAACCTGATTTTTTCACCGGGTCGAGTCAAGCTTCTCAAACTCAGAATTGTTGCTCCTGTATTCAGGAACGATAGACTTCAGTTTTGACACGATCAGATCATTGTTCTGTGTTCCGAATAAACCTACCAGTTCATCCACATGAAGAAGGATCTGCGCAGGATCGTACTCACGAACCTTGGCGATCAGAATCTTTGGGTTGTGCGTTGGCAAAGTATTTTCTTCATCCGCGAGCACTTCCTCGTATAGTTTCTCTCCGGGTCTCAGACCTGTAATTTTTATCTCTATATCCTTTCCCGGTTCAAGTCCGCTCAGCTTCACCATGTTGGTTGCGAGATCGTAGATCTTCACTCTTTCGCCCATGTCGAAAGCAAAGATTTCTCCTCCTTTTCCCATCGCTCCGGCTTCAAGTACCAATTGAACTGCCTCAGGAATGGTCATGAAAAAACGGGTCATGTCCTTATGCGTAACCGTAACCGGACCACCTGCTTCTATTTGTTTGCGGAATACGGGAATGACGGAGCCATTAGAGCCAAGGACATTTCCGAATCTTGTGGTGATGAATTTTGTTTTGCCCTCATTGTTTCTGGCCTGGGCATATAGCTCTGCCACACGCTTGGTCGCGCCCATAACGCTGGTGGGATTCACAGCTTTGTCTGTACTGATGAGAACGAAGGTGCGCGTATCGAAGCTCAGAGCCAGATCCACCATATTGCGGGTGCCCAGAACGTTGGTCAGAACAGCCTCACTCGGGTTGTTTTCCATGAGGGGCACATGCTTGTATGCCGCCGCGTGATAAATCACCTGCGGTCTGAAGTGCTCCATCATCCGCTTCATGCGGTCAAATTGCCGCACGTCGCCCATGACAAATTCAAGCCGGTCGCGGTCGGGATGTAAGCTCAGCTCATTTTCCAGCTCGAACAAAGGTGATTCACTCTGATCCAGAACAATCAGACGTGCCGGTTCATAGGATAATAATTGTCTGACCAATTCACTGCCAATACTTCCGGCACCGCCAGTGACAAGAACGACACAATTTCTAACCTGCTCCCTTACTGAATGACTATCCAGTTTGATGGGAGCTCTTCCAAGCAGATCGTCAATTCTGACATCGCGTATCTGTCTTGCACTGAGCTCTCCTCCTATCCATCTGTTCACCGGTGGCACGTTCAGAATTCGCACACCATAACGGATGGCCAGATTTATCACCTCAGATTTTCTATTGGCGGGAAACTGGTTTATGGCCAAAATCAGTTCATCCACTTTCCCTGATGCCAGTAGTTCTTCGAGTTTCGCACCGTGAAAAATTTCGGCCCCTTCCAGCTTCTTTCCACTCTTTCTCCTGTCATCATCCACAAATGCAAATACTTCAACATCGCTCTTGTGGTCGCGGTCCAGGGTGCGCTTGGCAATCAGGCCAGCCTCACCTGCTCCAAATATCACAGCACGCTTTCGGACAACGGAAGGACTTTTCAACTCCAGGTACAAAACCTTTACAGCAATGCGGCTGACGGTCATGGTAAACAGAGTTATCAGGTATTCCAGAATGATGACACTGTTAGGGATAAAGTAGTGCTGGTCGTAATAGTGGTATTTAATCTGATTCAGTGCGGCAAACAGCAATGAACCCAAACTGAGAACAACAAAGATGCGTTGGGTATCCTGGGCGCTCGTAAAGCGGATGATACCAGCGTAGGTTTTACCCAGAATGAATGAACCGGCCCTGATGACAAGCAAAGCAGGTAAGAACAGCAATGCCAGATCAATTTCAACAGCGGGCACACTGAATTCGAAACGAACGAGATATGCGACCATGAAGGAGAAAAACACAATCGCCATGTCGATCAGAAAGATCAACCACCTTGGGGTATTGCGAGCAGGCAGAAAGGCTTTCCACATAATTCCTTAATCGTTTGGCGAAAATACGCGGATTAGACACAATGCCCCTGACACAAGTGTTCATAACTGAAAATTGGAGGTTGGTTCGTGTACTAATTACACTTTCTTATCTTTGGTTGGAACAAAATGACCCTTTAAGGGTGTTTTATCACCTAATCCGGCAATCAAAAACAAGATGAAAAGAATTGTATTTGCTCTTCTCGCCACAGTTACTGTGGCTACTACAGCCTATTCTCAGCTGATTGTTACAGACCCTCCATTTCCTACTCAGGATGATTTTATAACCATTACCTATGATGCTTCAGAAGGCAATGGCGAACTGGAAGGTGTGGTGCCAATTTATGCTCACACCGGAGTGATAACCAACCTGAGTGCGAACGGAAACGACTGGCAGCATGTGGTCGGTAATTGGGGAACTGCAGATAGTGAAGTATTGATGACTCCGCTGGGCAACAACCTTCATGAAATAACTATTCAGCCATCAACATTCTATGATCTGCAAGTGGGCGAAACCATTACCAGTCTGGCATTTGTATTCAGGAATCAAAGTGGTACCCTGGTAGGCAGAAATGCCGATGGATCTGACATTTTTATTCCGCTGTATCAAAGTGGGTTCAATGTGAATATCGTTTCTCCGGCTGAAAGCAGCAGTATTATCGGATCGGGTCAGTCCACAGAAATCCAGAGTGTCGCCTCTCTGGCTTCGGACCTGAGCATTACAGTGAACGGAACCGAAGTGGCCTCGGCCAATAATGCTACCTCTCTCGATTACACATTTTCAGAGACCACACCCGGAGAATACCTGATTGTGTTCAGTGCAGACAATGGTGTGGAAACTCTTGAAGAAACGCGCACACTGGTTATAGTTCCTTCCATCACAGTTCTCCCCTCACCCGCAGGAACCGTTGATGGTATTAATTATATCAACTCATCTTCTGTAAGGCTTCAGTTATATGCTCCGAACAAAGACTATGTTTTTGTCATCGGGGATTTTAACGACTGGAATTTCGATCTCGGATACTACATGAACAGGACACCGGACGGAAACACCTGGTGGCTCGATATTACAGGTTTGGTGCCTGGTCAGGAATACCGCTTTCAATATTATGTAGGTGACGAAGGACTTCGCATTGCAGATATCTATGCCGATAAGATTCTCGACTACTGGAACGATCCCTGGATTCCGGATGCGAGCTATCCCAACCTCCTCTCCTATCCTGTAGGTCAGACCTACGAACCAGTTTCAGTGCTGCAGACCAATCAGTCTTCGTTTAACTGGACAGATGGTGGATATGAGAGACCCTCTTATGAAAAGCTTATCATCTATGAATTGTTGGTGAGGGACTTTACAGAGGCGAGAAATTTTCAAACCCTGATTGACACACTGGATTATCTCGATAATCTGGGTATCAATGTCATTCAGCTGATGCCAGTGAATGAATTTGAGGGCAATGATTCATGGGGTTACAACCCCAGTTTCTACTTCGCGCCCGATAAATACTACGGACCAGAAGAGAGTATGAAGGCCTTTGTTGATGAATGTCACAACAGGGGTATTGCAGTCGTAATGGACATTGCGCTGAATCACAGTTTTGGACAAAACCCGATGGTGCGTCTGTACTTCAATCCTGATGCCGGACAATATGGTCAGCCGACAGCGGATAATCCCTGGTTCAATGAAACCGAAAAGCACGACTTCAGCGTTGGTTATGATTTCAACCATGAAAGTCAGAGAACGCGGGACTTCTGCAAGCGTGTTCTCGAATACTGGATTGAAGAATATCATATTGATGGATACAGGATGGATCTTTCCAAAGGATTCACGCAGAACTACACTCTTGGAAATCTTGCCGCCTGGAGCGCTTATGACCAGAGCCGGATCAATATTCTAACCGACTATAATAACCACGTTCAGTCAGTTGAGCCTGGAGCATATATGATCCTCGAACACTTTGCAGACAATGATGAGGAGATCGCACTGTCGAACGCTGGTATGATGTTGTGGGGCAAGATGAACTATGAATTCAATGAGGGAGCTATGGGTTACAGCAGCGATCTCAGCTGGGGTAATTATCAGACCCGTGGATGGTCTTCTCCACGACTGATTACCTATGCAGAGAGTCATGATGAGGAGCGTCTGATGTACAAGAACCTTCTTTACGGAAACAGCAGCGGTTCGTACGACATTACCAATCTCGGCACAGCCCTTGACCGGATTGAGCTTGCTCATACCCTACTTCTTTTGCTTCCAGGCCCGAAAATGCTCTGGCAATTCGGAGAACTCGGATATGACTATAGCATCAACACGTGCAGTGATGGTGTGACCATTTCAAATGATTGCCGCACCGCTGCCAAACCAGTTCGCTGGGATTACATGGAAGTTCAGGACCGTCTTCATTTGTATAAGTGGACCGCTGCCCTGAATAATCTGAAGACCACTTACCCGACTTTCTCGACCAATAACTTTAACTACGATGTTTGGGGTTTTGGCAAGAGGCTTATCCTGAATCACAATGATATGGATGCAGTTGTGGTCGGCAATTTTCAGGTTACAGGCCTGAACATGGTTCCAGGGTTCCAGCACACCGGCACATGGTATGACTATGCAACCGGCAGTCCGGTTGAAGTGAATGATCTGGGAGCATCGTGGTCTTTCCAGGCTGGTGAGTTCCATGTTTACACAGACATGCAGCTGCCTGTTCCAGACCTGAATGTAAGCCTCGATGAAATCATATCATTTACCGGGGGCAATGTTGATTTGTACCCCAATCCCGCTACAGATCTTGTGAATCTGGTAATCGATGGCGTGCAGGGTGAAAAGATTCGCGCAGTAGTTTATGACGTAGCCGGAAAGATTATCGCCGATGAAATCATTGGAACCGGCAATGGCACAAAGGCCAGTTATAGCCTTTCTACTATGGACCTGCAGAACGGTTCTTATGTGCTGGCCATTACTTCAGGTGCCCGATCATGGTCGGTTCCTTTGGTAATCGCCGGGAATTAAACATGAAATTCCAAATGAAGAGAGGTTGTCCTTGCGGGCAGCCTCTTTTTGTTTACCCCGGATTGTGCATCAGAACTTTGTTATGGGGGTTCATGGTGGTATGAGCAGGCAATAGATTTTCTGATTCATGATTATCCCAAATTGTGCATTAGAACTTTGTTATGAGGGCTCAAAACGCAAAGAAATCAGGCATTTTGTGAGGGAATCATACTCACTGTATGCTGACTGAGCAAAATGCAGCGAAGCGACTGATTTCACAGCGGTTTGAGGCCGCAATAGATTTTCTAATGCATAATTTGGGATTATCCCTCCTATCGTCCTCCGGCTCTGGCATAGGGCGCATAAATGTCGCTGCCCCGAAATCCTGCAAATACATTGCAGCCATGATTTCTTCCAAAATTTGGCATTGGAAGGTCCGTTTATTCCGGCACAACTAATTTTGCTTTAAAGGGAGGGGCGGGACGTAGTCCCCAAAAAAATATCAGAGTGAGAAACAGAGTGAGTGCGGGGCATACCAGAATAACTGGACATAGCAGATCACAGTCCACTCTCATTCTCCGCTCTCGCAGTGAAACATAGGTAGTCCCCGAAAGAGCAGTGTGAGTTTACAGCGAGTCTGGAGTGGAGATAAGAGCCAAAGGGGTTGAGTGATAATTGAGGAAAGGAATGTG
>JBEAZL010000378.1:0-4429 GCA_041170085.1 Bacteroidota bacterium | reverse complement strand
CTAATCCATGGCCCCGGAATTCATTCCGGGGATATGGTTATCGAATCACCTACCTACCATCCATGTTGTCCCCGAATCTTCGGATGCATGATAAAACCAAAGTGTTCCAATCCATAGCCCTGGAATTCATTCCGGGGATATGGTGAAATGATAGCAAGAGATGAAAATCGATAGATATCTCGTCGGCCATCCATTGTGTTCCCGATTATCCGGATGAAGGAACAAACGGCAATTTTCTAATCCATGGCCCCGGAATTCATTCCGGGGATATGGTTATCGAATCACCTACCTACCATCCATGTTGTCCCCGAATCTTCGGATGCATGATAAAACCAAAGTGTTCCAATCCATAGCCCGGTCTTCAGCCCGGGGATATGGTGAAACGAATAGAATCAGACCGGGCACCGCGATCCATCGATCACCGAAAGTCAGCTCAAAAAAAAGACCCGCAGAGCGGGCCTTTTCATATTTCGTGTCTGGACTATCCCAGTGCAAAGCGAATGAATTCGGTAACAGTAAGGTCTTTGTCGGTCTGCTTGAGGTACCCACCAACAGTGAGCTTGCTGTCCTTGATGAACTCCTGATGAATCAGGGTGCTCTCCTTGAAGAACTTGTTCAGACGGCCCTGGGCAATCTTCTCAGCCATTTCAGCTGGCTTGCCCTCGTTGATCGCCTGCTCGCGTCCGATTTCAATTTCCTTCTGACGGATATCATCAGGAACCGAGGTTTCGTCAACGCTCACAGGAGCCATAGCGGCAACCTGCATGGCTACATCGCGGCCGATTTCTTCAGATACATGCTTGTTGAAACCAACCATAGCACACAGCTTGTTGCCAGGGTGGTTGTAGCATGAAACTACTTCTGCGTTGATTACTCCGTAGAAAGAGAGGTCGATCTTCTCGCCGATCTTTCCAATCTCTTCGGTGATCTTATCGCCGATGGTCTGGCTGGTGCCAGGGTAGTTCAGCGACTTCAGACCATCGAGGTCAGAAGGGTTGCTGGCAATGGCTGTATCGAGGATGTTGTTGGCAACTGCACCGAAGTCAGCGTTTTTCGCTACGAAGTCGGTTTCGCAATTGAGTACAATCATGGCTCCGCGCTTACCGTCGGCTGTGGCCTTGGCAAGGATGAGTCCTTCAGTGGCGTCGCGGTCGCTGCGGTTAGCGGCAACTTTCTGTCCTTTCTTTCTGAGGAGGTCGATGGCGGCGTCAAAATCGCCGTTTGCCTCAGTCAGTGCTTTTTTGCAGTCCATCATTCCCGCGCCGGTGATCTGGCGCAGCTTGTTTACGTCTGCTGCTGTAATGCTCATGGCTTATTATAAAATTCTATGGTTAACTAAACTATGTGAATTGCCCTGCTTCGTCGGACATATGCGGCCGGCGAAAGTAGAACCTCTGTATGTGCTTTGGGTAAAGGAGGTGTTATGCCTCTGCTTCAGCCTTGCTCTTCTTTGTGCCTTCGTCGTCCTTCTCAACCTTGCGCTCAGACAGACCTTCAGCGATAGCGAGGATCACAACGTCAAGCACTTTAGAGATAGACTTGGTGGCATCATCGTTGGCAGGGATAGCGAACTCAACCTTACGTGGGTCGCTGTTGGTATCTACCATGGCGAACACAGGAATGCCGAGCTTCTTGGCTTCAGCTACTGCGATGTGCTCCTTCATGATATCCACTACGAAGATGGCAGCTGGCAGACGGTTCATATCAGAGATAGAGCCGAGCATCTTGTTCATCTTGCCGTGAGTACGTGAAAGCTGGAGACGCTCACGCTTGTTGAGGGTAGCGGCAGTACCGTCTACTTCCATCTTCTCGATACCAACCATTTTGCGAACCGCCTTACGGATGGTCACAAAGTTGGTCAGCATACCACCGGGCCAGCGCTCGGTAACGTATGGCATACCGATAGACTTCACCTTCTCGGCAACAATTTCTTTTGCCTGCTTCTTGGTGGCTACGAAGAGGATCTTCTTGCCGCTCTTTGAAATTTGCTTCAGAGCGTTGCAAGCCTCGTCGAGCTTAACTACCGTCTTGTTGAGGTCAATGATGTGAATGCCCTTCTTCTCACCGAAGATGTATGGGGCCATGTTTGGATTCCACTTCCTGCTCAGGTGGCCGAAGTGTACGCCTGCTTCAAGCAGTTCTTCAAATGTAACGCGAGCCATATTATTGATAACTTGTTTACGTTCCTTAAAACACTTTCATGCAACCGCCCGGTAGCCAGCAGATCCGAAGATTGCTGAGTCCTGGCTGGTTTGGATGCTAAACAGCTGCGGGGAGTTCCAATTAACGCTTAGAGAACTGGAAGCGCTTCCTCGCTTTTTTCTGTCCGAACTTCTTTCTTTCCACCATGCGTGGGTCGCGGGTGGTCAGACCCTCAATTTTCAGGAGGGGTTTCCATTCCGGGTTGATCTCGATCAGGGCTTTGGAAACGGCCAGACGAAGAGCTTCCGCCTGTCCGGTAATTCCACCACCATTGAGGTTTGCCTTCAGGTCGTACTTGCCTTCGTTGTCAGTCAGTTTAAATGCCTGCTGAACCTTGTACTGGAGTACAGGTGAAGGGAAATACTGCTTGTAATCCAAGCCATTGATAATGATAGTACCTGATCCTTCGGAGAGGTAAATGCGCGCAACGGCTGTTTTCCTGCGGCCTGATGTATTCTTAATCTCTGCCATGAGACGATGATCCGGAAAAATTAATTAGAAAGTTTATATTCCTTTGGCTGCTGAGCAGTTTGCTCATGCTCAGTGCCGGCATATACATAAAGGTTGCGGAAGATGGCGCGACCGAGGCGGTTCTTAGGGAGCATGCCCTTTACTGCCTTCTCGATCATGCGCTCCGGGAAGTTGGCCTGCATGTCGCGGGCTACCGTGAAGCGCTGTCCACCAGGGTAGTTGGTGTAACGCACATATTCCTTGTCGTCCATCTTGGTTCCTGTGAGGATTACCTTGCTGGCGTTGATCACCACAACGTTATCGCCACAATCGGCGTGTGGGGTGAATGAAGGCTTGGTCTTTCCGCGCAGAATAGAGGCGATCTGGCTTGCCATACGGCCCAGAGGCTGTCCTGCGGCATCAACCAGAACCCATTCTTTCTTAGCGGTCTCCTTGTTTGCGGAGATTGTTTTGTAACTCAGTGTGTCCATCGCAATTGATTTCTAGCGAATTGCTGTATTTTCTGAAAACGGGCTGCGAAAATAGAACCTTTTTCCCATCTGGCAAAAACATTTCAACAATGAAGTGCAGATTTTTCAAGAAAATGTCGTGCGGTGCGACTTCGGAGGTGGCTCCGGGGAAAAAAAGAGGGCCCCGGAAACCAACCGGAGCCCTGACCTTAACTTAACCTAACCAAACAAAAACCAACTATGAGAAACCATGTGATCGCCGTTGCGACCTGCCACTTCTTAGTTTTTCAGTGTAAGCGTCTGTAGCGGGGGCGCTTATCCTTTGTCGTTAAAAATCCAGAGACCTTGTCCGAGGATTGTGGGGTTGTGTACTTTTTTCATGATCAAACAGGTTATTGGGTTCGCCGATGGATCAACAACAGAATTCAACCATCGTGATATAAAGCTACGCCGACGCTGCATTCCGACTTTTGGTCAATGAAGGAACGGCTGCCATTTCCCGGTCAACGGTCGGCTTGGGTGAGGGAACGGGGGGCGGGGGCAGTATGCAGTCGCCAGTTTGCAGTAGGCAGTATGCAGGGGGCAGTTTGCAGTAGGCAGGGACCGGTAATGGGCCCTTCGAGAGCCTTGGTTCGACAAGCTCACCACGGCGCAGGGACCATCAATGTGGTCAATGGGTCAATGGGTGACTATGTCAATGAATGAGACAATTCACAATTAGACAATTTACAATAGTGGGATTGGTACCCCGGTGGCTGAGCTCTGCGGCGGGAACACCGTATCTAATTCAATCACCCATTGTATAATTCTATAATTCTATCATTCTCCGTCCCTTTCCGGAGCCAGATTTTTATACCACAAGACTCGTCTCTTTGCTCCGCCAATCCCCCATTGTATAATGCTATAATTGTATCATTCTATAATTCTCATATTGTCGCAAAACTGATCACCATACCCAGGGCAAGAACGACCTGGAGGGCGGTGAAATAGAGAATGGTCAGGGCGAGATATTTGGCGATAATCAATCCGGTTGATTGCTGGTAGAAACGTTTGAGGCTGACGCCATGCATGATGGCCAGGGCTGCCAGAACACCAATAGCCGGCCAGGTGAGGTCGAGAAGACCAAAGACAAAAAAGAGCGACATCATGAGGAACAGCAGGGTGTGGGCGTGGATGGAGTACACCAGATGTTCGCTGTAGTAGAGGTTTTTGCGCCTGAAGAACCATTTCAGCAGTAATGCATAGAAAGGCATGAGCAGGAATGCATCCAGCGTGAAGGTCTTGCGCATGCGCTGCTGAAACTGCTC
>JBEAZL010000377.1:0-11021 GCA_041170085.1 Bacteroidota bacterium | reverse complement strand
TACAAATACTGTCCGTCTTCTCCGATGCTCACCATATCCTCCGGACCGGCACCGGTTTGAAGTCGTGCAATGACCTGCCAGTCTGATGTCCTGATAACTGAGCAATGATCAAATGTGAGATCGAATCCGAAGTTGGCCACCAGCACATATTCTCCATTGGGTTGTGCCCAGATGGCCTGTGGCCAGTAGTCGACGGGTACAGTTGCAATCAGCTGATAGGGAGCCGCAGTGGAGTGAACACTCATGGTGAAAGAGGACCAGTTGGCAACATATAGTTTGGTCCCGTCGGGAGAGGTGCAAATGTTTCTGGGCGCGCTGCCGGTGGGGAACACGTGTGCTACGGTCAGATTTGAGGTGTTGATTTTATACACGGTATTGTTTCCGTTGCATGACACATAGAGAAATAATCCGTCGGCAGACAAATGACATTTCAATGGATTCACTCCGACAGGAATGCTGTTTACGATAGTGTTCGTGCTGGTATTAATCACCTGTACTACATTCAGACCCCAGTTGGCAACAAAGACGAATTGGTTGTTGGCTGAAGCGGCACATGAGTATGCGAGTCCGCCAACGTTGATGGTTCCGCTGTTTGCAGATGCGCCACACTCACCCGAAGAATAGAACGCGGGGTCAGTGAGGTCGAACCAGTTTACAAAGTTTGAGGCTGCCACATAGGCTTTTGTTCCATCGGGGAGTACGCACATACCACGCGGATTGTTGCTTGTAGCAAGATTGCCGAGAAGCTGTTCGGGGTAGGCACCATGGAGCAGGTGTTCCAATGGTGAAGTGGAAATTCCATCGCATGCATTTGTGCCTATCCAGTTCTCTGGTATGCAATTGCCCATGCAATCCATTGTTCCCGGTGGACATTCGCCATAGAAACAAGTGCCGTCATCTTCTGTCGCAAAGCTGTAGAAATTCTGGGCATCAGGATCTGTGCATCCTCTGACTATGCAGTCGCCACCATCAAATGCGAATTCGGCGCAGTTGAGGTTCAGGGCAGGAGGCCCCTGATCCCAGCCGCCTCCATTCCACAAAGCCATGTTGCAATGCCAGTTGGTCTTGTAGCTGAGGTATTCGAGTGGCCAGCAGTTTCCATCGCAGTCTGCGAATTGCCCGGGAGGACATTCAGAATAATAGCAGCTGCCATCGTCAATTTCAGCAGCAGGATCGTAATTGTTGGCCTCTGGATTTGTACAACCCGGATAGGGACAATCACCATTGTCGTATCCAAATACCTGACAGTTGAAATTGATAGCACCGCTGTCGTGGCATGTGCCATCGCCAATAAAACTCACAGAAACGCAGTTTCCGTTGCAGTCACCAACAAATCCGGTTGCACAGTTATCACAATCACCACCATCCCAGTTGAACTCTGCGCACATGAAGTCGGAAGGGAATTGTATTCCGTCGTCGCACACACCATCACCTATCCAGCTGGCGGGATGGCAATTACCATTGCAGTCGGGGATGTAACCTGAAGGGCACTGAGAATACAGGGCCGCGGGAAGCAGCAGTAAAATCAGGAGCCAGGGTTTCATGAGGTTAAAGTTAGGCAATGGTCAATGAGTAATTGAAGGGAAGAGGCAATATTCATTTTGAAGATGCGTTGTGATTCAGCTGCTGTATGTTGACTGTCGTTCAGATTTAAACCTTTACATACATCAATCTTTCCAAAGAATTATTCAGCGTTGTCCGGTTTTATAAGCGCCAGACTCCTTCACATATAACCAATTTTCTAAGCCATGAGAAATTCGATCCTTGTGTTAGCGTGCTGTTGCATTCTGTTTTCCTGCGAAACAACAATAACTGAAAAAGCTGTAGTGTCCGTTGATGAAATGATCCCCATAGATACGTCTTGGTGTGATCCTTCCTATGGGTTTCCCGGCGGGATGCAGGTGAGTGAACAGGCTTTTCTTATTGATGCCAAAGAGGCCAGCGAAATTCATTGTGAAGCCGGTACCCGAATCGTGATTCGCCCCAATACTCTTCGCGATAAGTGCGGAGATCCGGTTCAGGGTAAAGTGGAGTTCAAGGTGAAAGAGTGCTATGTAATGTCTGAATTTTTCGCAGAGCAATTGTCAACCGTGTGCAATGGAAGGTTACTTGAATCAGGTGGCATGGTTCACATCGCTGCGACATGCAGAGGAGAAGAGGTATTTCTCGCAGAAGGAGAAACATATGATTTGCTCATTCCAAAAAAGGAGAACCTGAAAGGCATGAAAACCTTTTATGGTGAGCGTGCGGAGAACGGAAATATGAATTGGCAGGTGGGGACCAGTGCCCTTACCAGGGCAGAATTTGAAGCCAGGAATGCTGCCAGTCGCGACATGGTAGCGAAGAGCGAGGCACTGGATTTAATAATGACTGCTGTCAGTGTTCCACCTGCAGTTAACCGGGGTTTGCGGATTTTGGAGGAGAGCGGTGATACCACCATGCTGGGAACACACTTCAAATCAAAGTTTGAACCTTCTGAAGAGCTTTCGAATTATGCAGCGAGATGGGGCGGCATCAGTATAAAGTTCGAATTGGATACCTTGGAGGGTAAGTTGCATACCTTCCTGATTGAAGACCCTAAAATGCCAAAGGAATTGAGGAAGGAGCTTTTGATTTATTTCCAGACCCTGCCGCCACTGGACATTTCAGCTCCTGGACCTTTTTCGCAGGAATTTCAATATCGCACCATACGCAACAACAGAAGGAACAAGGCAGTGGCATCTGCGTTGCGAACATACCGGCTGAGAATCATAACAGCCGACAGCAGCCTTGGATATCAGGCGCCACAGATAGACTCATTTAAGGATCTGGACTCACTCAGCACATGGTATGGCAACAATTATTTTGTGCTTGTTCCTACTTCTTTCGGATGGATCAATTGCGACCGGTTTACACCATCGAACAACAGTGTCAATATGATTGTATCGCTTCCGGAACCACATATGCAAGTGTGCATGATTTTTGGCGAATGGAATTCGATGGTCATGGGTACTGTACATGAGAAGACGGCAAGTTTTGGTTCAGTACCTGCGGGTACACCAGTAAAACTCATAGCACTGGAAAAGAATGGCTTTCCATCTATGTCTGTTCTGCATACGGATGTGACTCACCAGGTCAGGATGGGGCAACCGGAACCCGTTGAATTCGCCGAGTTTATGTATGAACTGAATCACTATTAGACGCACGTAACAGCATGAGTCAGGTGATATCGTAAAAGAAAAAGGAAGATAAATACTGAGATCAGGAAAGCTTATCCGCCAGTAATTTCATTTCGAGCATCGGCGGTGCTTTCTCATAAAGAATGCGGTAAACGGCCTCTGCAATCGGTATATCGGCGTGATGCTTCTGATTGATCTCGTGTATTCCCTTAGCGGCGTAATATCCTTCAGCCACCATGGTCATCTCGATAGTGGCCCATTTCACGCTATAGCCTTTACCAACCATGGTACCGAATGTGCGGTTGCGCGAGTAGGGTGAATAGGCTGTAACAAGAAGGTCTCCGAGGTATGCGCTGTTTTTCACATCGCGGTGCGTGGTGTGCACAGCATCAAGGAAGCGTTCAATTTCTCGAATGGCGCTGCTGATCAGCACTGCCTGGAAGTTGTCGCCATAGCCGAGTCCATGACAGATACCGGCTGCCACGGCATAGACGTTTTTCAGGATGGCCGATAGCTCGGTTCCGAAAACATCTTCCGTGGTGGTTGTCTTGATGAAGCGACATGCCAGCAAAGAAGCCATTACTTCAGCCTTCGCGATGTCATTGCCACCAATAGTCAGGTATGAGAGTTTCTCCATGGCCACCTCTTCGGCGTGACATGGTCCGCAGATCAGTCCGATATTCTCGTAGGGAATACCGAGATGGTTGTGCATGTAATGAGCCGGAATAATATCGAACTCATTGATGATTCCCTTGATGGCAGAGAAGGCAACTTTTTCGTTCAGACGAAGAGGCTTTAATTCATCAAAGCTCTTGTGAAGAAAGGCACTTGGAATGGCGATAATGAGATAATCGCTCGCATCAACTACCTCCTGAAGATCAGTTGACAGATGAAGTTTCTTCGTGTCGAACTCAATGGCCTGTATGTAGTTCGGATTGTGTCCGAATTGTTTGATGTGATCTATAGCAGCCTGATTGCGCATCCACCAATGCACAGGAGCAGTGTGGTTGGTCAGCAGCTTTACAATCGCTGTGGCCCAGGAGCCTCCACCCAGAACCCCGACAGATGGCAATTTAGCAGACATGCTCAGGTGTTAGATCAATTCAGGGTCTGCTTAACTTCTACTTCTTCGTATGCTTCAACCAGGTCGCCAACTTTGATGTCGTTGAACCTGTCGATGTTCAGACCACACTCATATCCCTTCTGCACTTCTTTCACATCATCCTTGAAGCGCTTGAGCGAGCCAAGTTCTCCGGAGTAGATTACGATACCATCGCGTATCAGGCGGATCCTGCTGGTTCTGGCCAGCTTTCCTTCCAGCATATAGCAACCGGCAACTGTACCCACTTTTGAAATCTTGAATACTTCGCGGATTTCCGCTGTACCGATGATCTTTTCTTCGATGCGGGCGCTGAGCATTCCCTCCATGGCTTCCTTCACTTCCTCGATAGCCTTGTAGATTACCGAATACAGCTTGATCTGAATCTCTTCTGTCTCGGCAAGCTTGCGGGCACTTGTGCTCGGGCGAACCTGGAAACCGACGATGATGGCATCTGAAGCCGAAGCGAGGAGTACGTCGCTTTCGCTGATTTGTCCGACACCCTTGTGTATGATACGCACCTGTATCTTTTCGGTGCTGAGTTTCTGCAATGAGTCTGTGAGTGCTTCAACAGATCCGTCCACGTCACCTTTAACGATGAGGTTAAGTTCCTTGAAGTCACCGAGTGCAATACGACGGCCGATCTCTTCGATGGTGAGGTGCTTCTTGGTACGCACACTCTGCTCGCGCTGCAATTGCTGACGCTTGAGAGCGATGTTCCTGGCTTCCCGTTCATCTTCCATCACATTGAAGCGGTCACCTGCATTAGGTGCGCCTTCAAATCCGAGGAGAGATACCGGCGTAGCTGGTCCGGCTTCGTTGATTTTTCCACCGCGTTCGTTGAACATGGCTTTTACGCGACCGCTGAACTGTCCGGCGAGAATTGGATCACCGACACGCATTGTTCCGGATTCAACCAGCAGGGTGGTAACATAACCACGACCCTTGTCGAGCGAGGATTCGATTACTGTACCTACGGCGCGTTTATTTGGATTGGCCTTCAGGTCGAGCATGTCTGCTTCAAGCAAAACTTTCTCGAGAAGAAGGTCCACATTCATTCCTTTCTTGGCAGCAATTTCCTGATCCTGGAATTTTCCGCCCCACGACTCTACGAGGATATTCATCGCAGAGAGCTGTTCCCGGATCTTGTCAGGATTTGCTCCTTCCTTATCTATTTTGTTGATGGCAAATATCATCGGTACGCCGGCGGCCTGGGCATGGCTGATGGCTTCCCGTGTCTGCGGCATCACGTTGTCATCTGCTGCAATAACGATGATGGCAAGGTCGGTTACCTGCGCACCTCGTGCACGCATAGCGGTAAACGCTTCGTGACCAGGTGTATCGAGGAAGGTAATTTTTCTTCCGGTGGGCAGTGTTACGCTGTATGCACCTATGTGCTGTGTAATACCACCGGCTTCACCGGCAACAACAGTCGATTTCCGAATGAAGTCGAGCAATGAGGTTTTACCGTGGTCAACGTGTCCCATTACGGTCACCACAGGTGGCCTTGAGGTCATGTCCTCAGTGCGATCTTCTTCCTCTATAATGGTATCGGTCAGTTCGGCACTTACAAATTCAACCTGATAGCCGAATTCTTCAGCGATGATGTGGATGGTTTCAGCATCCAGACGCTGGTTGATAGATGCGAAAATTCCGAGTGACATACAGGCACCGATGATCTCCGATGGTGATCGGTTCATCATGGTAGCCAGTTCAGATACGGTAACGAATTCGGTGAGCTTCAGGATTGAACTCTCCTGTTTTTCGCGTATAATTTTTTCCTCTTCTCTTCTGGCGGCGAGATCTCTCTTCTCGCGGCGGAATTTTGAAGACTTTGATTTTCCAGCACCACCGAGTCGGGCGAGGGTTTCGCGAACCTGATTCTGGATGGCTGCTTCGTCAACGGGTTTGTTGGCATTGCCCGGAGTAGCAGGTTTGTTGCGGTTTCTGCGGTCAATTTCCTGCTGACGCTGGATATCGACTTTTGAAACGCGCTTGCGCTTTCTCTTTTCACCGTCGGCGCGTTGCGCAGGTGTTTCAGCTTTTTTCTTCTCAGGTTCGGTCGGCAGAATAATCTTGCCCATCACCTTAGGCCCTGTGAGTTTGTCAGCCTTTGCGCGGATCAGTTCCTGCTCAGGTGCTGCAGGAGGTGCAGGTTTAACCTCGGGGGCGACCTCCGGTGCAGGGGCTACTTCAGCCACAGGTTCTGCAGCAGGAGTTTCCTCTTCTTTTTTCTTCTTGCCGCCGCGCTTTGGTTTTTCAAGTGATTCAGGATCAATCTGACCCACCACTTTAACGCGGGACTTGGATTTGGCTGCCGGTGTTTCTTCTGCCGGTGCAGCTACGGGAGGTTCTGCTGCAGGTGCCTCAGCTTCTGCAGCCTTTTTCTTGCGGGTGGCCTTTTTTTCTTCAGTCTCGGGAGCCGGTGCAGGAGTTTCTTCTGCAGCAACAGGCTGCTCTTTTGGCTTGGCTTCCGCCTTCTCCTTTTCAGCCGCTTTCTTCCTGGCTTCCTCTTTCTTGGCCGCTTCTTCTAAAACCTTGATATATCCTGAGTCTTCAGTTTCACCACTTTTCTCCTCACGCTTTCCGCCTTTCTTATCTTCAAGTGATACTGATTTGTGCGCCTCACGGATCTTGGTAGTCGTGGCCGCCATTTTTTCCTTGGCCTGCTGATCACCTGAAAACTCTGCAGCCAACAGCTGCATCATTTCGGGTTCAAGCTTGGCCATAGGATTATTGTCCACACTCATTCCCTTCTTTGCGAGGAAATCAATGATGGTCTCTTTGCTGACGCCAAATTCAACCGCCGCCTTACCTAATCTCTGTGCCTTTATTTCGGACATGTAATTCTTTTCTCCTGGGTATTAAATATAGTATCTGGTCCTCAGGCCGGCGGTAGTACCGGCTCAGCTATTGTGTATTCATCACTCAAGCTCTTCTTTTAGGATCCTGATCAGTTCTTCTACTGTTTCTTCCTCGAGGTCTGTACGCTTTACGAGTTCTTCTTTCGGAATATCGAGCACCGAACGGGCTGTGTCACAACCGATGGACTTCAGTTCATCGATGATCCAGCTGTCGATTTCATCTGCAAATTCCTCGAGATCCACATCGTCGATATCTGTATCAGATTCGCGATAGACATCAATTTCGAAACCTGTTAATCTCGCTGCTAGCTTGATGTTGTTTCCCCCTTTACCAATGGCAAGACTCACCTGATCCGGCTTGAGGAAAACTTCAGCTTTCTTGTTGTCGCGGTCTAAGTTGATACTCGAAATCTTGGCAGGGCTCAGTGCACGGGTAATCAACAACTGGTCGTTGCTGGTGTACTGGATAACGTCGATGCTCTCGTTGCGCAGCTCGCGTACGATGCTGTGAATACGTGAGCCTTTGATACCCACACATGCACCCACCGGATCGATGCGGTCGTCGTAGCTTTCAACGGCTACCTTCGCGCGCTCTCCGGGTTCACGTACTATCTTCTTGATGGTAATCAGTCCGTCGAAAACTTCGGGAACTTCCTGCTCAAACAGCTTTTCCAAAAACTCCGGAGCTGTTCGGCTCAGGATGATTTGCGGGCTGCTGTTGCGCATATCCACCTTGTACACTACCGCACGGATAGTATCTCCCTTCTTGTAATGGTCTGAAGGTATCTGCTGATCTTTCGGAAGAAGCAACTCATTGTCTTCGTCGTCGAGAACCAGAATCTCTTTCTTCCACACCTGGTAAACTTCGCCGGAAATGATCTCGCCGACGCGTTCACGGTATTTCTGATAGATGTGATCCTTTTCGAGTTCCTGAATGCGGGCAGTCAGGTTCTGGCGTAGTGCCAGAACATTGCGACGACCAAGGTCTTCGATTCTGAACTCTTCGATAAGTTCTTCACCAATTTCCAGATCGTCAACAACGCGATGCGCCTCCGACAATTCCACCTCTGTGAGTTCATCATAGAGGTCGCCATCAGGGACTACCTTGCGGGTACGCCAGATTTCAAGGTCACCTCGATCCGGGTTGATGATGATATCAAAACCATCTTCAGCGCCATAGCGCTTGACGATGAAGTTGCGGAACACTTCGGCGACGATGCTGGTCATCTGCTCGCGATCAATGTTTTTGAATTCCCTGAATTCCGAGAAGGATTCAAGCAGGTTAACACCTTTCATTGTAGATGCGGTTTACTTAAAACGAATTACAATTTTTGTTTCTTTTATATCAGAGTAGGCGAGACGTATATCCCTTTCTACCCATGCTTTTTTCTTCGTGCCTTCAACAGCTTCACGTACCCTTTTGGAGATCGTGAAACCTGTTTCATCAGCCGAGGTAAGCTTTCCTTCTTCTTTCTTGCCATCTGTCATCTTCACAGATACATCCCGGCCAATATTTTTCACATACTGCCTGGTCACTTTCAGCGGTTCTGAGAGCCCCGGGCTTGAAACTTCAAGGGCAAAATCTTCAGATTCCCTGTCGAGCTGATTTTCCACGTGCCTGCTCACATCAACACAATGATCGATGGTCAGTGAGGTATCGCTGTCGAGGGTGACCAGAATCTTGTTACCCGGCCGCACATCAACCGATATCAGGAACAAGTCTGTTCCCGCTATCTTGCTTTCTACCAATTCTTTAACTCTGTCGGCGGCAATCATTATCTTAAAAAAAAGAGGGGTAACCCACCCCTCTCCCTTGTATTCTGTTACGTTTTCGTGGCGCAAATATACGAAAATTCCGCAATGCGAGGCAAGACCCCTGCTGTGTGACTGATTTTAGCCATGTTTTTCCATAGTAGGGGCCTGAAAAAGAACCAGAACCTTTGCTCATCATTACTCGTACATCGTCAACTTTGACATCCAATCCATCCATTAGATGAAACTGAATTTCACCCTTTTAGCTTTTTTGTGTTTCCTTGTCGGCAGTTTGCCTGCCCAGATCCAGTTTACTATGATAAACCCTCAGAATCAGGAGTTTACCATAACAAACTATGGCTCTGACCTCGACATTAGCGCTTACCGGCTTTGCAGCGAGTTTGTATATGAAACCATGGACGGGGCGGATGTCGAGCTGTTGTCGGGCAGCCTCAATCTGGCCACAGGTCAGAGTGTTACGGCAAGATGGACCACCGGTGCCGGATTTACCTCCACTGCGAGTGATATGGGACTTTATCTTCCCGTTGGTTCGTTTACCGACCCCGGAAGTATGGTGTGTTTTGTCCAATACGGAGCTGGCGATCAGGGGCGTGAAGATGTCGCCGTGGCGGCAGGTTTATGGGCTGAGGACACTTTTGTAACTGGTCTTTCGCCATATACCTACACAGGCGATGGTACCCAGAGCGGAGTGGAATTCTGGCAGGCATTCGTGGAGCCGGTATTTCCATATGTCGTGATCAACGAGGTCGACAGCGACACTCCCGGCACTGATATGATGGAATTCGTTGAATTATACGGAGATGCCGGAGGAGTGCTGGATGGACTTGTGGTGGTGTTCATCAATGGATTGGATGACGCGAGCTACGCGGCATACGATCTGGATGGCATGACACTCAATGGCGAAGGCTTCTTTCTTCTTGCCAATGCCGCTGTGCCCGGCGCAGGTATCAATTTTCCCGGAAATTCACTTCAAAATGGTGCTGATGCGGTGGCCATCTATCAGGGTTCTGCATCCGACTGGCCTTCGGGCACACCGGTGACATCCGAGGGTCTGGTAGATATTCTGGTGTACGATACCGATGATACCGACGACACCGGACTGCTCGCTTTGCTCACCTCAGGTGCACAGATCAACGAAAGTCAGGGCGGAAGCAGCGCAGATCTTTCTTGTTCGAGATGGCCCGATGGCGGCGTTGAACTCAGCACCTCATCATATGTGTCACAACTGCCAACACCAGGTTATTCCAACGTGGCTGAATGTGATGCGGGTACGGTGAGCATGGATGGCGGGATTACCATTTCCACCATGTGTACCGGCGACCTCACAGACCCATTGAATTTTTACAATTCATCCATTGAAACGGGAGCCACATACATCTATCTCATTGCGGACGGAACAGGAGCGCTGATTGATTACCAGCCTTCGCCTCTCGATCTGAGCTCGCTGCAGGCTGGGGTTTATCAGATTTTTGGATACTCATATACAGGCAATGAATCCCCTGCATGGGAGCCGGGTGTCCAGGTGAGCACACTGGCAACAGATGATTGCTATTCACTTTCAGGAAATTTCGTTGAACTGACCATTGAGGAATGTGCAGCCACCTGTGTGGCTGGAACGATCTCTATGGGCGAGGGTATCATGGCCGTCACCATTTGCGATGATGCAGAAGAGGACTTCATCACACTGATCGCAGAAGGCAATGATCCGGGAGCGACACAGGCTTTTGTGGTTACTGATGTATCCAATCAGATTGTGTCTTTTGTGGATGCCACTTTTGATCTCAATCAATTTGATCCCGGAACATACAGAATCTGGACCATAAGCTATCTGGGTGTAATTGATATATCAACAAATGAAACCGGTGATCCCATTTCCGGCATCATCGCCGACTGTGTTGATGTATCTGATAATTTCGTTACAGCCAATGTGGTAGACTGTTCCACAGAGGGCTGCAGCGAGTTATTCTTCTCAGAATACCTGGAAGGAACCAGCAATAACAAGTCGCTGGAGATATACAACCCCCGGCCATTTGCAGTTGATCTGTCGGAATATCAAATCAATTTATACTTCAACGGAAATGTCGGTGCCGATGACTTTTTCAATCTCTCCGGTTTTCTGGAGCCCGG
>JBEAZL010000376.1:0-15838 GCA_041170085.1 Bacteroidota bacterium | reverse complement strand
CGCATCTGCAGTTTTTCAGCTCGTGTATTGGCAGCCGGAATGACGGCCCAGAGGATGATATAGAGAAGCACGCCTGTGCCACCGAAAATCACGGCCAGGATAAGGATTACACGCAGTATAGACGGATCCCATCCCAGATAGTGACTGATTCCGGCGCATACACCACCGACAACAGCATCGTCCTTGTCGCGGTATAACTTGCGGTTCTTGTTACGTACATGCTCGTCGGCGCTGCCGGATGATTGTCCTGCATTACCTGAACTTTGAGCATGGTCATGGCTTTCGCCGTAGTCTTCGGGTTTGCCCATGATGACAATAACTGCATCGATATCGCCTACATCCAGAGCACTCTTGCCGGGATGAAGTTTTTCATTGAGCAGCTCAGCCATTCGAGATTCGATGTCGGCAATGATCTCATCGCGTCCATCCTCAGTGGTGAATCGCGACTTGAGTTTATCGAGGTAATCTTTCAAACAGTTGAAAGCGTCTTCCTCGATGTTGAAAATGACCCCGCCGAGGTTGATGGAGATGGTCTTATTCATGGGTTGTGTTTGATTTAGTGGTTTGGTTAACTGCGTTGGCGAGCTCTTCCCAGGTATTGCGGAGTTCCTTCAGGAAAATTATTCCGTTTTCTGTTAGCCGGTAGTACTTTCTGGGAGGCCCTTGTGTGCTTTCTTCCCACCGGTAGTTGAGTAACCCGTCGTTTTTCAGTCGGGTCAGCAGGGGGTAGAGCGTACCTTCCACGATGATGAGCCTGGCCTTCTTGAGCTCGGCTATAATGTCGGAAGGATAAGCTTCGCCCCTGGCCAGTACGGAAAGGATGCAGAATTCCAGCACTCCTTTGCGCATCTGGGCTTTGGCGTTTTCAATATCCATAGTGATGGTATTTGGGATTTGAGTTTGGGTATAAACCAAATCTCAGATCAGGTTGAACTTAATGGAGAAGGTGAGTGGCTTACCGATGAGATCGGACTCTACTTCCAGTTTCCTTCCGTTGAGTTTTTCTTTCACGTACTCATTGAGCTGCGAGTTTCCGCTGTCGACATTCTCAACCGAGATGACACCTTCGCTATTAAAAGCAACTGTCACCTTTACCAGCTGATCGTGTTTTTCGCCTTCGGCTTTCAGAAAGTCAGGATACTGAACATCGCGGGCGATCTCCTGTGAGAGTCTTGCCATGCCTGTAGGCGGCTCTTTAGCGAAGAGGCTAAATGATAACACCATCAGCAGGGCTGCTGTGAAGACCACCTTCAGCGAGATGGCCAGTGGATTTGGAATGATTGTCTTTTTCATTTTATTGAGTATTGCAAAGTAAGTGGCTTCACCTATTAAATAACGACGCAAAGATGTGGTCAAAGAATTGAACTATGCAATACAAAGTACCATAAAAATTTGTTAAAATGTTGGGGCGTTTGTTTAACTCTATGATTATCAGTGATTAGAGTCGAGTCTTTTGAAGTTGATTCAAAAACGGGGAGGGGAGCTAATTGGACTGGTCGCGGCGGTCTACGGTTTTATCGACACTGATTTGCTATACAACCTTCGGACAGCATGATTGGTAGAAAATATGGTAACCACTGAAAATCAGTTACGTAGAAATGAGTGTTATCCTGCCGGAAGACTTTAAAATCTAAAACCTGCAACCATGGATTACATTACACGCATCCAGCTGATGACCTGGAAAAAGATTATTATCAGTGTCTTGAGTCTGATTTCTACATGGCTTCTTATCAAGCCATGAGGTTTTTACCTCCCGGGCAATACAAGGATTTATTCAATATTGATCTGAAATTGGCCTTTCCCGCGTTTGACTGTACAGAAATAATCCGTATAGTTGTAACCCGATTTTGGAAGGAGAACAATGTGAAACCTTTGAGCAAGGTTGTCGTTTAACCACTGACAAACCTTACTTTAAACAAACCGACATGAACCAAACACGCAATTGGCACCATGAAGTGCTGCAGCGCCTGATCATTATCTTTCTCGGATTGCTGACTATCGGAGCTTTCTTCCAGGTGTAAAGCCATTCCTGCAAGGAAAGAGAATGTACAGAAACTTCAAGCCGCCTCAACTGAGGCGGCTTTTTTATTGCCTTCGATCTTCATCTCTCATGCCCTGTCGTCGCTTAATACTGACCACACTTTGATGGCTTCACGGGCTTCTTTCACATCGTGAACCCTGAGAATACGAAACCCTTTCTGAAGGGCAAGTACGTGCGCAGCGGTCGTTGCATTGAGGGCGTGAGCAGCGTCAGTGCCCGCGATGTGCTGAATGGTTTTCTTTCTTGAAATTCCCGCTAACAGAGGAAGTCCGAACATCGAGAGGGAATTTGATTTTCTGAACAGTTCAATATTCTGGTCCGGATTCTTGCCAAAGCCAAATCCCGGATCAAGAATGATATCGCATACTCCCGCCAAACGCAGTGTATTGATCTTTTCGGAAAAGAAATGAGTGATCTCGCCCATCACATCCGTATACCGGGGATCTTCCTGCATGGTTGAAGGAGTTCCCTTCATGTGCATCAGTATATACGGCAAGCCCAGACTGATGACAGCCTCCAGCATATCGCTATCGATCTCCCAGGCAGAGACGTCATTGATCATAGCCGCCCCTGCTCCTGCTGCTCTTCGGGCAACTTCCCCGTAGAACGTATCAGCCGAAATGACAATACCCGGAAATTCTTTCACCAGCGCTTCGATGACCGGGATCAGTGTTTCCGCTTCTTCGCGTGCGCCGATCATTTTGGCGCCCGGACGTGTGCTTTGGGCTCCCAGGTCAATGATATCGGCTCCCTCACCCAGCATGGATGCCACCCTGAGAAGGAGTTCTTCGCGCTGACGAACCCTGCTTTCAGCGTGAAAGGAATCGGCAGTCAGATTGATGATCCCCATCACCCTTGGCACATCGAGTGCCATCAGTTGGCCATTCAGACGAAGGCTGGGAGGAGTTGGTTCATAGGTTGATGGAATCATTTTTCGAAGATGCTCTGAATTTAGCCGAACACGGCGCAAATTTGCCCATAATTATGGAAGGCACAGCATTGAATAAAACCTCAGTCCAATATGATCAGGCTTCAGGTATTTGCCGCGATCTGTTTGTGAGGAAAATGGGCGACTATGGAAGCGCCTGGCGGATATTGCGTACCAGCAGCCTGACTGACCAGATATTCATTAAGGCCCAGCGTATCCGTACGCTCGAGGAAACGGGAAAGAACCTGGTCGGTGAAGGAATTCGCGATGAGTTTATCGGGATTATCAATTATGCGGTGCTGGCTCTGGTTCAGATTGAGTTGCACGGCGATGAGCGTTTGGAACTTCCATCTTCCGAAGTCCTGGACTACTACGATAAGGAAGTGCGCATCACCAAGGATCTGATGATGAAAAAGAACCACGATTACGGCGAGGCCTGGCGTGACATGAGGGTAAGCTCTTTCACCGATTTGATTTTGATGAAACTTCTTCGGATTAAACAGATTGAAGACAATCAGGGGAGAACTGAAGTGAGTGAAGGAATTGAAAGCGGGTACCGCGATATCATCAATTATGCAGTGTTTGCACTGATTCAGTTAAGTGAAAAATAACCAAATCAAATGTGAATGAGAGCGGGATAAGCCCCCGTTTGTATTCTATTTGCGAAACAAAACATACCGAATTCATATGAAAATTGCCATTTTGATTTCAAGAATCCTCGTTGGATCTGTATTCATCATCTCTGGTCTGATTAAAGTCAATGATGCGATCGGCTTTTCGTATAAACTTCTGGAGTATTTCAGTTTCAAAGCCCTGAACTTTACCTCCCTGGAGCCATATGCTCTTGAGTTCTCTGTTTTCATTGCCGTGGGTGAGGTTCTTCTGGGTATTGCTGCGCTGCTCGGAGCATGGCCAAAGTTCACTTCAACCATGCTGTTTGCCCTCTGTGTGTTCTTCGGCTGGCTCACTTATTACACTGCCACGTGCGAACCCAATTCCCTGAAAATTTTTACAGATGAAATAACTGGTCAGTACTATATCGATAGTCCTGATTGCGTAACTGAATGTGGTTGTTTCGGAGATGCCATCAAATTCACCCCATGGCAGTCGTTTACCAAGGATATGGTTTTACTCGTGCTCATCATTCCCTTCCTGATCGGTGCATGGCTGAACAGACAGAAATTGAACACGGGTCGGGAAGATCTCGTAGTTGGGGTCAGCTCTGTAGTATTCACTGCGGTCTTTTGCAATGTGATGCTGGGCTGGTATTTCCCTGTCATTTTCGTCGCTGCTGCCATGGTGCTGGGTATTCTCGTGAAGAACATTACCTCGCAGCGTGTCTGGACAATGGCACTCGCATCTTTGCTTCTGAGTGCCGGAGTTCAGTACTGGACCCTCACTCATTTGCCGCTCAGGGATTTCAGGCCTTACGCCATCGGACAGAATATCCGTGAGAATATGAAGACGGCGGAAGAGCTCGGATTGGAACCGCCTAAAAAGGTGAATGTGTACACACTGAGAAACGTGAGCACGGGCGAAACAAAGGAGATGGACTCTGATACATACCTGCAGCAGAATGTGTGGAAAGACAAGACCTGGGAGATCGTTAAAGGAAAAACCCGCTCTGTAACTGTAAAAGAGGGGTATGAGCCCAAAATCATGGATTTCTCCATTCTTGATCCGGATGGAAATGATATACGCGAAGAAGTGCTGGATGCAGAGAAAGTATTTCTGCTCATTGTCTGGAATCTGAAAGAGGACGAAAAGGGCATTTTCGACGGAACCGATGTGTCCCATATGGATCGCATCAGGGAATTTGCCACACAGGCTGAAGCCAACGGAATTCCTTTCTATGCTGTAACTACCTCTGACTATAACACCATTGAAGATTTCAGACATGAACATCAACTCGCATTTCCATTTATGCAGGGCGATATGAAAGTTCTTCAGACCATGATGCGGGCCAATCCGGGTCTAGTATATATGGAAAAGGCAACGGTGGTGAATATGTGGAGTCACCACGATATTCCTTCATACACGGATGCATCTGGTAACGGGTTCAAACCGTAATCTGTGATTTCCTACCTGCTGCGCAAGCTGTTCAGCGGGATCCTCGTCTTGCTGGGGGTCGTAACTTTTGTATTCATCCTTTTCTCTCTGGCACCGGGCGATCCTGCCAGAGACATTGCAGGCGAGAACGCCACAGAAGAAGTCGTGGCTAACATCAGGCGCAGACTCGATCTTGATATCAGTCCGGTTCATCGTTATTTCCTCTTTCTGAATGATGTTTCGCCATTGTCGATACATCATCAGTCTGATCAGGATGCCCGTAATTATTTTGATGATAAGATATACTCCGGTGTGCGCTGTTTACCGATAGGAGGAGATAACGCGCTGTACATCAAATGGCCATATTTCGGACGATCTTATTTTACCGATAAGGGGGTGGGAGATATACTGGGTGAAGCTATTCCCGGCACGCTGATTCTTGCGGTGATGTCGATTGCCCTGGCGCTGATATTCGGCGTCTTCCTGGGCACACTGGCCGCCCTGAGGAGAGATAGTTTCTACGACAGACTTATTCTCGTTACATCCGCTCTCGGCATGAGTGGCCCTTCATTCTTTATGGCCATACTTGTCGGCTGGATAGCGGCTGTTTTATGGCATGATGAAATCAACGTTCCCTTCATGCTGATTCTTGCTGCTGTAGCTGTTACCGCCATGTTTTTGTTCTCGCGAGGCAGGCGCGCTTCTTCGTCTGCAGCGATTGCATTTTCAATTGTAATGCTGGCATGGATAGGTGGATTGATAACGGAGAGTCTTCTCAGCATCAACCTGCCATTGCTTCACCTGTCATTTCAACTTCCCGGCACAGGCCTGAACCTGACCGGAAGTTTATATGCCTTTGATCCGTGGAAAGGTCGTCAACTGGAGATGAGCAATATGATCCTGCCCATCATAACCCTCACTATCAGGCCTCTTGCCGTGATTGTGCAGCTCACGCGAAGTTCAATGCTTGATGTCCTGGCTCAGGATTATATCCGAACAGCAAAGGCAAAGGGATTGACACCATTCAGAATTATCTGGAAGCACGCTCTGAGAAATGCCCTGAATCCGGTCATCACAGCCGTCTCGGGCTGGTTTGCATCTCTGCTCGCCGGAGCAGTTTTCGTTGAGTTTGTCTTTGGCTGGAAGGGGCTCGGACAGGAAATGTACAATGCCATCGAGCGTCAGGATTTGCCTGTTGTAATGGGAGGTGTCATGTTCACGGCATTCGCCTTTGTGCTGATCAATGTGCTTGTAGATGTTCTCTATGGAGTCATCGACCCGCGCATCAGAAGCGCGAATCAGCCTTTGTAATCCTGCGCGCTCTTGTTGAGCAGATCCAGGATTTTCTTGGCAGTCTCGTTGTAGTATCGCTTGGTGCGATATGCCGAAACCCATTCCAGTCCGCGGATAGCATTGGTTAAGAAGAGCTCGTCTGCCGTAAGGAGGTTCTGCGGATTCAGGGTGCACTCGTACACTTTGATCTTGTTTTCAAGCGCGAGGTTGATGATATTCATACGCATCGTACCTGCCACACATCCGTCTTCCAGAGCAGGCGTATACAGCACACCGTTAGAGACAATGAAGATATTGCTTGATGTGGACTCAATCACGGCACCGCGGTTGTTCTGTATCAGCGCTTCATCGTAGCCTTTGTCATGTGCCCACAAGCTGCTCATCACATATAGCTGGGCGTTCACTGATTTGAACATCGACAGCTTATTGATGTCTTTTCGCAGGTCGGTATAGATGTCCACCGTTTTACCCGATACATTAATGAGAAAACTGTTCTCGGGCAATGCCTCACCCTCGATGATGTAGCCGAGATCGTTGGTACGGGGAGCATAAAAGCCCAAAGACTTCCTGAAAAAGGTGATGCGAAGTCGTCCGCCGGCATGAATCTGATTGCGTTCAATCAGTCCTTTTACCTGATTGCGCAGCGTTTCCTGATTGAAGTTTTCCGGAAGCTGTATGCGATAGGCCTGAAGACTGTCGAGGATTCGGGAGAAATGGTGTTCAAAAAATATCGGTTTCCCATGGTAAACCCGGATGCTTTCAAAGAAACCATCACCGAAACGAAATGCCCGGTTGTCGCGAGTAAGAACCAACTGGTTCTCCATCACATACTCTCCGCGGGCAAATACGTAGTTCATGGTTTGCTAAACTAATACCTGCACATGTTCGAGCAAAGAACTATTAGTGGGAATCAGCATTCCGGGCACACCTGCACGACGGGCACACTCAACATCTCTGTCGCGATCGCCTATCATGACAGAAGCGGAAGGATCGATATTAAACCTGTGTATCGCTCTCTCAATGAGGAGTGATTCCGGTTTTCGGGTCAATGAATTTCCGAAATCCGGATGATGAGGCGAGTAGAAAATGCCTGCAATCCCCGGTATTTCAGATTTCAGGTAGTCATGCATTCTGTGCACTTCTGCGTGGGTGTATAGCCCTTTGGCAATGCCACCCTGGTTGGTGATAACGATCGGGAGGTATTGGCGGGAAACCGCCAGAGCTATTGCCTCCCGGACTGTCGGAAGAATGACAAACTCTTCGAGTGACATTGTATAGTCGCCGGGGTCGTGATTAATGACACCATCCCGGTCGAGAAACAGAGCTTTTTTCCTGTTCAACGCTTGCGGATATATGTTTGAATGAGATAGTCAGCGGAAAACTTTCCTGCACCGAATGTCAGTATGGTCAGGTAAACCACGAGGTACATCAGACCAAGTTCTTTATCCTCCATTGGATCTGAGAAATGATGAACAAAGGCAATCACAAAGGCTGTGAAGGCGAGAATGGCAGCAGATACCCTCGTGAAAAGTCCGGCAATCAACAGGATGGAGGCTCCGAATTCAGCACCGGCAGTGCATATCAGTGAGGCTTTTTCACCTATACCTATCGGATTGGCGAACTTGAAATCTCCTTCCATGATTTTACCGACCTTCCTCCAGCCATGTGGCAACATGAGCACCCCGCTGGCCAGACGCGCGGCGAGTAGCACAAGGTCTATGTAAATCTTGCGAACAGACATTTTTTTACTTTTTGTAAAGATAGAACGATAGCTCTACGCAATGCGATCTCCGTTGACAGCCGTTCTCTCAGGTTGCAACAGAATTACGCTTCCGTCGGAGGCAACGGCTCCAAGCACCAGACACTCGCTCATCCAGGTTCCGATTTGCTTCGGTGGAAAGTTGATTACCGCGATCACTTGTCGGCCGATAATATTTTCGGGTTGGTAGTGATGTGTGATTTGAGCGCTGCTTTTTCTGATGCCTATTTCAGGTCCAAAATCAATACGGAGTTTGATCGCAGGTTTTCTGGCTTCCGGAAAGGGAAGGGCTTCGATAATCGTACCCACCCTCATGTCGGTCTTGTGGAAGTCTTCAAAGCTGAGCGTGTTCATCTCTGCCTTCCGGGTTTTTTGTTCGGCTTGCCGGTCGATTTACCTCCTGATTTACCTTTCTGGAGTTCTCCTTTTTTCTGGTGGAATGCACCTTTAAAATCAGGATTCTCTTTGCGCTTCTGGCGATCAATTTCACGCAACTGATCCTGACGTTCTGTGAAAGGGGTCTCAGACGGAACAATGTCTTCAGGCAGTTCTGCCAGCGGAATGGTCTGTCTGATCAGTTTCTGAATCCGGTCCAGATGATATTCTTCTGCCATGTCGCAGAAGGTATATGCTTTACCCAATTTTTCTGCTCTTCCCGTTCGACCGATTCTGTGCACATAATCTTCATGCTTATGAGGCACATTGAAATTCACCACATGGGAAACATTGGTGATATCCATACCTCTGGCCGTGACATCGGTTGAAACGAGGATACGCACACTTCCATCGCGGAAGTCCTGAAGCGCGTTAATGCGGGCATTCTGACCCTTATTGCTGTGAAGGAACCTGATGGTACCGAGGTGCTCTGATATCAATTCAAAATTCAGTCGGGTAGCATCTTCTTTGGTGCGCACGAAAACCATCACGCGCTCCATTTCTTCGTTTTTCAGTAAATGAACCAGCAATCTGAGCTTCGTGTCGAAGTTTGGAACTTTATACACGACCTGTTCAATGGTGGCTGCGGGGGTGGCCTGGGGCGTGATTTCTATTCGAACCGGCCAGAGCAGGAATTCATCTGATAGCTGTTCAACCCTTCTCGGGAATGTGGCTGAGAAGAGAAGGTTCTGCTTTTTCTGCGGGATCACTTCCTGCACACTTCTGAGCTGAGGCATAAAACCCATATCCATCATACGGTCGCATTCGTCGAGCACGATGTGTTTTATTTTCTTGATGGGAATTGCGCCTTTGCTGTACAGCTCAAGAAAACGGCCCGGTGTGCTGATGATAATATCCACTCCCTTTGCGAGAGTTTCGAGTTGTGTCTTGGGGCCGATACCACCATACAATCCTGCTGTTCTGAGGTCAGTGTATTTCGCCAGATCTGCAATTACCTCATGAATCTGAATAACCAGTTCTTTGCCGGGGGCAAGAATTAACGCCCTTGCATCCGTGCCCTGAGCATATTTTAAAATCTGCAGCAAAGGCAGTGCGTATGCCGCAGTTTTGCCAGTGCCCGTTTGGGCTATGCCAATCACATCCTGACCGGCCATGATCGGTGGAATCGCTTTAACCTGTATTTCGGTAGGTGCGACGTATCCGGCTTCCTCAACTGCATTGAGAAACTGTCGGGTCAGTTTAAGCGATTCAAAGGTGTTCATCACGAAATGAAATTCAGGTTATTCAGTCGTGAGGAAACTGTGATCAGTTGAATAGAACAGCATTTGTTCGGTGAAGCTTTTAGGATACACAACCTTTACATCAGTGATGTTCCCCTGAGCATCCGTTACGGCTTCCAGCTGTGGATTCACAAATGCCGAGAAAGGAGCAATATTGAATTTTGCTGAGCGCTCCTGCACTTCCTTCAATATGGCCTGATCAACATCTCTTCCATAGCCATCGGCCAATGCGGCGGCTGCGGCGAAATCTCCTTCACTGGTTATGCGCTGAACTTCGCGCAGCAGTTCTCCAAACAATGCCCTGAGTTTATTGTAATCCTGAATATCATAGTATGTCTTGCCATCTCGCTTAACCTCTGCGATGACATTTTCAGCCCTTCCTTTTTCCAGTACCCATCTGCTGATCCAGGCGCGATTGCGCATGTGTGCTTCTTCAAGCTTTTGACCTTCCTTGAGCCTTCTGAGCTGAACCAGCATACCGTTGCGGATATAGCTGTCGTATTCAGCTTTGCCCACATCGGTGCTTTCAATCAGTCCCAGTTCTACAAGTTTAGGATCCATGATGAAATAAAGGGCAACGAGATCTGCTCTTCCTTCCTCAATGGTGCTGGCGTAATTTTTTAAAGTGCTCTTCGGTTGTTCGACATTGTCGAGGATGCGACCAGAGGCGTGACCGATAACTTCATGGAGTGCTGTGTGCATCTTGCCGGCCACATCGCCATATTTCTTAGCCAGTTCAACTTCTTCTTTGTCGTGACAGAACTCCTCGAGAAATCCACCACCTGCGGCTTTATTGTAAGTCTCCTCAATGTTGCCGAGGCTCACACTCTTCGAACCGAATTTCGCACGGATCCAGTTGGCATTCGGAAGGTTCACACCGATCGGAGTTTGCGGAGAAGCATCTCCGGCTTCACCTGCGACATTCACCACATTATAAACGACTCCAACTACAGTGTCTTTCTTGTGCTCAGGAAGCGTTGAGCTATTGTCTTCAAACCACTGCGCATTGTCCATCAACACCTTCATTCTGGCTGACGCGTCGAAGTCTTTGATTTGCACTATGCTTTCATAACTTCCCTTTAGCCCGAGCGGGTCGTGATAGGTCTCAACAAAGCCCTGTATAAAGTCAATGTCGCCCTCAAGTGTGCCGGTCCAGAGGATGTTAAAGTCGTCCCATGTCCTTAGGTCACCGGTTTCGTAGAAAAGAATGAGTTTTCTGATGGCAGCAGCTTGTCTGTCATTTTCTGCTACTGTTTCAGCCTTGCGCAACCAGAAGCATATCTGCTCCAACGCCGGGCCATACAATCCATCCACTTTGTAAACCTGCTCGACGAGCTTTCCGTTTTCTTTCACCAGTTTTGAATTGATGCCATAGCTCAGTGGTGCGCGATCTCCTTTCTTATTGAACGATGTGTAGTAAGCGTCTGCCTCTTTTGCTGTCACTCCTTCGTAGAAGTTGGCCGCTGATTCAAGAACGATATCCTTGAGTGTATCGCTCTCGGTGCGCATAGCATACAGGTCCGGATTGAACATGGCATCCACCGCCTCAGGGCTGAGGTCTACTTCTGTTGCCTGACTGATTTCTGAGAAATATGCTCGGTCGAAATCGGGCTGAATCTTGTTGTTATTGTAATAATGGTGGATGCCATTATGTGCCCAGATGTTCTTGAGATAGATTTCAAAGTTTTTCCAGTTTGTGGTTGTTTTATCACCACTGTACCTGGAATATATTTTCTCAAGTGCAGAGCGGATGGCAAGATTGTATTTGAAATTCTGATCATACATGATATCTCGCCCGGCAAGCCCTGCCTGTGTGAGATAATAAACCAGTTCCTTTTGTTTCAGTGAAAGTTTGTCCCACCCGTTTATATGGTAGTGAAGTACCCGGAGGTCCGAGAATTGTTCACTTTGAACCAGTTGTCCATTTTCGTCGTATATAACCCCTTGCGGTATGGTGTCCTGCTGAACGGTAGTTTCAGGTTTCTGATTGTCTGAATCGCATGATGAGGATCCAATGATCAGTGCTGCCAGAGGAAGCAAGATGAATTTGCGGAAAATCATGGTGATGGTATTATTTGAAGATGGTCAGCGAATATACCCCGCCAAAGTCAAAGTCAACCAGGTATGCCGGAAAAGCACACAGCCTTATTGCATGATCCCGATGATCAGGAGTGCAATGGCCAGAAAGAGCACGATTCCAATTTCGAACAACAGAAGTCTTTTTTCTTTTGATGTCATGGTGCTAATCAACACCATCCTGGAAAAGAAATGATACGGGAATGAGCCAACGGCATTTTCTTTTATTTATCGGTATGAGAGTCATTCCCTGCTAAATTTGGTATCCTTACAGACCAGAACGATTTTGAGATGATTCGCATTTGCCTGTCCATATTTGGGTGCATATTCCTTCTTGTTGAATTACATGCTCAGGATGTAACGCAGGTAGATCGATACCTTCAGAGCAGCGAACAGGCAACGACGGACAGCGCGCGTGCTAACAATTTGTGGCAGGCCGCTTTTAACTGCGCGCATTCTGATCCAAAGCGTGGAATCGAAATAGGTCACAGAGCTCTTGCGATCGGACTGAAGACAGAGAATAAAAAACTGATTGCCGATTGTCACAACAGCATCGGATATTGTTTCGACAGTTCCGGTAGTGCAGACAGTGCACTTTTTCATTACCAGGAGAGCATCAGGTTGCTGCTGAGTTCCGGACACAAATGCGAATCAGCAGGGGTGTATGCGAACATAGGAACGCTTCAGAAAAGGCGTAATCAGCTGACCGAAGCACTATCTTCTTTTCTTCAGGCATACGACATACAAAAAGATTGTCCGGACCTGGGTTATCATGGCAGCACCCTTTATTCGATCGGTTCCTGCTACAACGCCATGGAAAATTTCGAAAAGGCCCTTGAGTACTTCAGACTCTCACTTCAGAAAGAAGTAGAGAATGGAAATAAGGCCAAACAAGGGCTGGTCCACAATGGCATGGCGAATGCATACAGTGGCCTTGGAGATTATGGCAAATCCATCGCTTCATTTCGTGAATCCCTGAGACTTCAACCAGAGGGAAACCTGTATGAAAAGGCGTATGCCTACGAGGGTATCTCGCAGGTATTCGACAAGATGAATCAGATGGATAGTGCAGTTTATTATTGCTCCGAGGCCCGCGACATTTTTCTTGAGCTGAATGTGCCATTTGATCTTGTCTACGAGAGTACACTGCTTGCCGGATACTACGTCAAGATGAAGCGCTGGGAGGAGGCTGAAAAATTGCTGCTTGCCACACTTCCTGTGAGTGAGAAGGAGAATTTGCCATACGACAGGTTGAACATACTGGCCTCACTTGCGGACGTGTTCGAAATGAAAGGCGATTACCGGCAGGCTTTTGAGTATCTCGATAAGTCAATGTTGCTGCGAGATAGCCTGAAGTTAGATGAGCAGAAGGCAAACATGGCTGAACTGGCAGGTAAGTATGAAACTGAAGCGCGCGACAGACAAATTGCTCTTGAACAGGAGAAGAACCGCCGACTGGAATTGCAGAAGTATGTTTTTCTGGGCGGTGCAATCTTCTTGTTCCTTCTGGCACTGATTCTTATCAACCGCTATCTCTCGAAACAAAGGACAGCCAGGGAACTGGCAGAGAAGAATATTCAGATTGAGAAAGAGAAGAAGAGGGCAGAAGACAGCGAAAAAGTAAAGCAACAATTTCTGGCTAATATGAGCCATGAGATCAGGACACCCATGAATGCCATTACGGGATTATCACGACGACTCAGGTCATTGCCTCTGGACGAAAGATCACGGGAATATGCCGATGCCATTCATCACAGCAGTCAAAACCTGATGGTCATTCTGAACGACATTCTCGATCTCTCGAAAATAGAGGCGGGCAAGATGGTCTTTGAGAGTGTTCCATTCCGTCCTTATGACGAGATGAAGCAATGTATTCAGGTCTTTGCGTCAGCGGCATCAGAGAAGGGATTGAAACTGAAATTGTCTGCAGACGACATTCAATATCTCGTTGTGAAGGGAGATCCTGCGCGATTCTCGCAGGTACTGAATAACCTCGTTTCGAACGCTGTGAAGTTCACTGTTCAAGGAGAGGTTATCATTTCCGGAAGGATGGTATCAAGCCAAGATGAAAATGTAAAATTGAAATTTGCAGTTTCGGATGATGGACCGGGCATTCCGGAGGATAAGCAACGCCTGATATTTGAGAGCTTTACGCAGGCGAATATCAGCGACTCGCGCAAACATGGTGGTACAGGACTTGGGCTCACCATTGCATCTGAACTCATTCGCATCATGCAGGGCAAACTTGAACTTGAGAGCACTCCGGGCAAGGGAAGTACTTTCAGTTTTATTGTTGAAATGCCCGCGACCGATGCCCTTCCGGAAACTTCTGAGGCCCATTTTAATGCCAGTGAGCGAGCCTTTCACGCTTTGGTGGCAGAGGATAACGACTATAATTATCTGGTGACTGCCGATACCATGAAACATTTCTTTCCCGCTGCAAAGTTGTACCGTGCACACAATGGTGAAGAGGCTTTGAAAATGTTGGATGAAGATGATTATGATCTTGTTATCATGGACATTCAAATGCCCGGCATTGATGGTTATGAAGCCACCATGCAATTGAGAAAAAAGGGAAATGAAGTGCCCGTTATCGGATTTACGGCGAGTGTAATTCAGGAGGATCTGGACAGATGCATGGAGTCGGGTATGAATAGTGTGTTGATGAAGCCATTCAGAGATGAGGATTTTGTGAAGACTATCTCCGGGGCTATTCGTCTTCAACCCGTCGATGGTTCAGTCAAATCCGGCGGTGATTCAGTTCAGCGCGATTTGTTTTTCGAATTTATGCCAGCCAGAATTGATGAACTCTCAAAACTGATCATCACCGGATCAGTGAATGATGTGAAAAGATGGATGCATACTGTGAGGCCACAACTGCATGCCGTTGGACTGGAAGAATTGGCTGAACTGGCAGTGTCTGCTGAGATGAAGGAAAATGAAAGCGAGATATTGGCGATTGCCGTCAACATCCAGGACCGAATACTAGTGGAATTGAGGAAAATGAAGGCATATGATGAGTAAGATCAGAACTGTAATCATTGATGATGACGAATATATCCGTCGCGACCTCGGTGATCGGCTCAGGTCTGTTAAGGATGTTGATGTCATTGCGGTAATCGAGCACCCAGTAGAGGCATTGGAGTTTCTGAAGAAGCACAAGCCTGACCTGCTGTTTCTCGACATTCAGATGCCCGATATGAATGGGTTTGAATTGTTGGATGAAATCGATACGGCAGGTTTGGAAGTCATTTTCATTACCGCTTTCGATCAATTTGCCATCAGAGCCATTCGATACAGCGCGCTGGATTATCTGCTGAAACCATTTGATGACGTTGAACTGACACAGGCTCTTGAAAGGTATCGCAGAAAAGCGGATAATATATCTGTGGACGCGAGGCTGAAGAACCTTCGCCATAATCTCGACGTGCCGGATCACAAATCACAGCAATTGGTCATCCCCACAAAGCAGGGTGAGCATTATTTCCCGGTTCACGACATCATCAGGTGCGAGGCAGACTCCAACTACACCGTGTTGTACCTGAAGGGAGGCAGAAAATTTGTTGCATCTAAAACATTGGGAGACATTGAACATATGCTCGAGAAGGATGTGTTCATCAGGGTGCATAAATCCTGGCTGGTGAACAGACAACATATCGAACAACTTACATCGGACGAGGCGCTGATTTTATCGGATGGGAGCCATGTTGAAGTAAGTCGCAGGCGTCTTTCTGATGTGCGCGCACTATTAAGGAATTAGCAAGGGTAATGCGCTGAACCGATCCATGGCAGAGGCACATGCGTTAGCAGACATTGTTTTGGCACGGAGATGAACGGCATTGTGTTTGTGACAAAATAGAAATGACTGCACATCGTTAGAGGTATCATGTAGATTTGCAGCGCAAGGATGAACCAAAAACAAAAAATGCTATGAAAAACATCATCAGGTTGTCAATCATTGCAGTCATGTTGACTGTGGTGTCGCAGGTTTCTGCACAATACAAAACCGGAATCGG
>JBEAZL010000375.1:0-2947 GCA_041170085.1 Bacteroidota bacterium | reverse complement strand
GGGATTATCCATTCAGGTTATGACAGCGGTATCTTTGGATTGAAATAAAATCGATGGACGGCTGGTCAAATTTCAGATTCCAGAAATGGCTTGTAGGTATTACCATTTTGTTATTTGCGGGAAAAGTCTTTGCGTGGTATCTGACAGGTTCCGTAGCGATCTTAACGGATGCCCTTGAGTCTATTGTAAATGTTATCGCAGGATTCATAGGTCTCTACAGTCTCTATCTGTCTTCACTGCCCAGGGACGTGAATCATCCGTACGGACATGGTAAAGTTGAGTTTTTATCTGCCTCTGTCGAAGGAGCGCTGATGATCATAGCAGGTTTTCTCATTTCGTATGAGGCCATTGACAATTTCGTCCATCCGCACCAGATCAAATCTCTCGACATAGGAATCGCCATCACCATTCTCGCCGGAGCAGTCAATTTTGTTATGGGTATTCTGGCAGTCAGAAAGGGAAAGAGAAGCAATAGTCTTGCACTCGTTGCCAGTGGCAAGCATCTTAAGACAGATACCTACACTACTGCAGCTATAGCGATAGGACTTGTAGCTATTCATTTCACAGGAATTATGTGGATTGATGCCATCATTGCGCTGGCCATGGCACTCATGGTTATATACACAGGCTATAAAGTCCTTCGCTCTTCGGTTGCCGGTATTATGGATGAGGCAGATGAGGAACTGATGGAGAAAGTGATCGACCTGCTGGAGACCAGACGCCGCGCAACATGGATAGACCTTCACAACCTCAGGATTATTAAATACGGTCCGACATTACACCTTGACTGTCATCTGACAGTGCCATGGTACCTGAATGTACACGAAGCACACCGGGAAGTTGACGAACTGGATAAGCTGGTGAAGGAAAATTTCGGTGAGAGTGTAGAAATGTTCGTGCACACGGATGGCTGTCTTGATTTCTCCTGCGCGATATGCAGTGTGGCGGATTGTAAGGTGAGAAAATCTGCGACGGAGAGACGAATAAAGTGGACCGTTCGCAATGTTTCTTCGAACAGTAAACACCGATCTGAAACCAACGACTAATCATATGAGTGCAGTTGATGCATACATCGCAAGGTTTCCTCAGGATGCCATAGTTCTTTCAACACTGAGAAGGACGATGCTGTCTGAAGGATTAAGTGAAACGATAAAATGGGGTATTCCGGTTTTTACATCAGAGGGTGTCAACATTGCCGGTATAGCATCTTTCAAGTCGTATATAGGGATATGGTTCTTCAATGGTGCAGCCATCGATGATTATATGGGTGTGCTGGTGAATGCGCAGGAAGGCAAAACTGTTTCACAAAGACAATGGAGATTTCAAAGAGGTGATGTCTTGCCTGCAAAGGACCTGAAGAAATACATCAGAATGGCAGTCAGTGTCGGAGCATCACAGACCAAACGCCAGCCAAAAGCAGAGATTATCATTCCCGCGGAGTTGATGTCCATGTTCGCTGAAAACAAAGGGTCAAAGACACAGTTCGATAAATTGCCTCCCTCACATCAGCGCGAATACTGCAATTACATTTCAGAGGCTAAAAAATCTGAGACCCGTGTAAAGCGCGCCGAAAAGGTTATCGGCATGTTAGTCAATGGTGTCGGACTCAACGATAAATACACCCGAAAGTAACTGCGCTTGTATACTTTGGATTACTTTAGAATCTGATTGACCCCAACCCCATGAATAGAATTCTCACCCTGCTGATGGCTGCTATGTTGTTCAGCTTTCAAAATTTCACTTTGGCACAGGATACAACTGATTATGCCTTACCGAAGAAGCATGTCATTATTAAGAATGACGGGACTCAATATGTTGGTGTCATTTTATCCAACGACGACAGAGAGATATTGATTGAGACAACAACAATCGGGAAAGTTTATATACCTAAACATGAGATAAAGGAGATCCGCGAATTGAAAGAGGGTGAACTGGATGGATCAGGCAGATACATAGGCAATGAAGAATTCGACACCCGTTATTTTCTCACCACAAATGGATTTCCCATCAAGAAGGGCGACAGCTATATGTTGTGGAATCTTTATGGCCCCGACTTTCAGTTTGGACTCTCTGATCATTTTTCCATGGGTGTAATGACCACATGGATAGCGAGCCCGATTGGGGTTACAGCGAAGTATTCAGGTAAATTATCTGATAAAGTTAGCGTTGGTGTGGGCGGTATTTTCGGAACAACATCCTATATCGATCCGGGTGCGGGACTCGCACTGCCGTTTGTGGCTCTCACAGTGGGAGATTCGCGCACCAACGTGAATATTAGCGCTGGGTACGGAGCTGTTTTTGGAAATGGAGCTGGAGGAAGAGCGGTGTTTTCCCTGGGTTTTATGGCCAGGGCAAGCAGCAAAGTGAGCATTGTATTCGACTCCATTTTTGCACCTGAGCTGGAAGATGATGACGTTGGAAATTTGACTTTCTTATTTCCGGGAATCAGATGGAATACGTCGCCAGGAAAAGCTTTTCAGTTTGGATTCGGAGCCTTCAGTTATAGTGAGTCGAATTCAGGAGATAGCGATGACGTTTCATGGGATTCTGGCGTTGTTCCTTTTCCAATGCTCTCCTGGTTCAGAAAGTTTTAATTCTCCGCGATGCGTCTGGTTATTCAAAGGGTATCACAGGCTTCAGTTACTGTTGATGGTGAGGTGACAGGCAGTATCAGTCATGGACTGCTTATTCTTTTAGGTATCGAGACCGAAGACAGCGAAGAGGATATCGGGTGGCTCGTGCCCAAAGTTGTGGGCATGAGGATATTTCAGGATCCTGAAGACAAGATGAATCTTGATATATCACAGGTTGGCGGAGATGTCCTTCTGGTAAGCCAGTTCACTCTTCATGCCTCGACCCGGAAGGGAAACCGACCAAGTTTTATCAGAGCAGCACGTCCTGAACAGGCGATTCCTCTCTATGAAAAATTCAGAGATGAATTGAGCAT
>JBEAZL010000374.1:0-3182 GCA_041170085.1 Bacteroidota bacterium | reverse complement strand
AGTTCGCACCCAGCAAACTCCACCAGTTTGACTGGCTGAATTCGATATCCATCTGGTGGATGGTGGTCGTTTCAAAAATGTCGGAATCAGTTGCGCCACCGATAATCAGACGGTGATTCTGCTCATCGAGGGTCCAGTGATCCGGAAGACTCTGTGCTGAGAGGTGGTTGAACACGGCAGAGCACATCAAAAAAACAAGAGCTTTGATCTTCATAAAGCGAGGAATTGGGGTTCGGTACATAGGACTACCGAACCTCAAAAAGGTTTAATTCAAAGATCATTATTTTTTAATGATCGCTGTCCAGACGCTCAGTTTGGAGTTGTCGCACCGCGTCCAGATGGGCCTTACATGGCCGTCATGCGCCGAAATATTGTTGTAATCACCGAAGAATACCTTTGCATCAGGCATGAATGGACTCTCGCTGATTCGTTCTTCTGTCCAGGTCTTTCCACCGTCTGCAGAAGAGGCGAGATAAACATCAGTCTGGTTGTCGGTATAGTTGCGGCGGTCGTAATACACCACGTGAAGATTTCCGGTAACCTGATCAATAGCCATCCACGGGAAAAACTGATGTTTACCGGAATTATCCTGATTAATGCGAACCACCGGACTCCATGTATTTCCGCGGTCCTGGCTCGATGTAAAGAAGATGTCGGTGTTGTCTTCCCCGTTTCGCGTATCAGACCAGCACAGGTAAAGATTGCCTCTGCGGGGACCTTTGGACAGATCGCAAACGAGCACAGGCATTCCATTGCATCGCATAATACCGGGGATTTTCTGATCCCATCCTCCTATGATACCTGATACACGTATGTCTTTGCCGAGCCAGTTCTTGCCACCATCATCAGACCGGTCGCAATAAATGGTATCTCCAAGAGCCCATGCAACGTACACTTCACCATTTGGTCCGGCGGCAGGAACAGCGCCCTCATTCGTGCCATCGTCATCCAGGCAGTTACCGGGCACTTCATTAATTCTTATGGCATCCGACCATTTTTCTGCCTTACAGCCGGCGCGGCTGAACATGATGTTTGATTCATCCCTGGGATCGCGGGATTCGTATTTATCAAATTGTGTCCAGGTGGCATAAATGCGATTTCCTTTTTCATTGCAAACGGCCCACTCCTTATCCTGATCCTTAGGATGGTTTTCACCCATACCGCCGCCACTGCTCCATGTCTTACCCTTATCGCGGGAAAGTTGACATACAATGCGATCCAGCAGTCGGTCCGAAGCCCAACCTTTGCCATCGGGATCGCTGAGATGGAGATAATAAAAATATCCTTTCGGGCTGGCTACGATGCAGGGATCTCCATACACACCGTAGCGAGATGACAATTTAGACTCTGCCCATGTAAGTCCGGAATCGTTGGATACATATACCCTGTCGAGTATGGCTCCCGCCACAATATTGGCAGGATCACGGGGATTGATAGCGATGGATGGCTCGCAGGGCGGGTATGAAAAGAACCCATCCATCTGCTTGTCGATCAGTACATTTTTGTACGTGCTCTGGGCCGACAATCCCCCAGTCAGCACAATCAGAAACAGGAGCGAGATCGTTTTAACCATGCTTTTTCTTTTGCGCATATTCCTTGGCAAAATAGGTCAGGATTACGTTAGCACCGGCACGGGTAATGCTCAGCAACATTTCATGCATCGCTCTGTCGCGGTCTATCCATCCGTTGGCCGCTGCAGCAGAAAGCATGGCATATTCACCGCTGACATTGTATGCAGCAATGGGCAATGAAGTTGATTCGCGCAAGACGTGAATGACATCGAGATAACACAGTGCTGGTTTCACCATCAGAAAATCTGCGCCCTCTTCTTCATCCAATGCTGCCTCGCGCAGGGCTTCCCACTTGTTGGCAGGATCCATCTGATAGGTCTTCTTGTCACCGAATTTTGGCGCTGAATCCAGAGCATCGCGGAAGGGACCATAATAAGCCGAAGCATATTTGGCTGTATAGCTCATGATAAGTGTATCAGTATGACCCTTCGTATCCAGGGCATCGCGTATGGCTCCTACCCTTCCGTCCATCATATCCGAGGGCCCGATGATATCAAATCCCACCTCTGCCTGTGCTACAGCCATGGCTGCTAAAATGGGAAGCGTTTCATCATTCAGAATCCTGCCATCCTGAACCAGTCCGTCATGACCATCAGAACTATAGGGATCCATGGCCACATCACTCATCAGGCAAGCTTCCGGAAATCGCTTTTTAATCTCAGCAGCCAGCCGCAGATAAAAATTCGATTCAGCGATGGAGTATGTTGCGAATTTGTCCTTCAGGCTGTCATCAACCGCCGGAAAAAGGACGAAACTGGTAATTCCGAGGTTGAGCGACTCCTCAATTTCTCTGAACAAATCCTGTTCAGAAAAACGAAAAATACCCGGCATAGAGGCGATGGGAATAGGCTTTGCCTTTCCATCTACCACAAACAACGGATACATTAAAGAAGTAAGGGAAACTTCCGTTTCCCTTACCATATCGCGAATGGCCGCAGATGACCTGTTTCTTCTTGGTCTGATCCTCATCTTACTGCTCGTCGATCTTTGCCTTGAGTTCATTCAGACGTGAACCGTAGCCCTGGAATGTGGTCAGGAGATCCTGATCGTTAACTCCATCAAATGGGTTAGAGGTTCCCTTGGCCATTTCCTCAGCCGAAGGGATGATCTTAGATGTGATATCTCCCTTCAGCGTTTCGAGTTCGCTGCTGAGGTTGGTGAGGTTGGTGTACACTTCATTGGCTCCGGCCATGTCAATAGCTTTTACACCAGCAGTAGTGTCGATCTGTGTGGTATCAACATTGGCATACGCTTCAATCTTGCCTTTGATGGCCGCCAGTTTTTCCTCAACGGTAGCAGTCAGTCCATCGAGGGTTTTAATCTGCTCCTGCTGAATGCTGCGCACTTTGGCAAAGGTTTCACTTTCGCCACCGGCACAGGCAGCCAGAAGCGCAACTGAGAAAATGAATGCAAAAACTTTAATGGTTTTCATATGGATTTTGATATTGGATTTTTCTTCGGTACGGGGTCATAACCATGTCCGCCCCATGGGTGACACCGGGCAATTCTTTTCAGACCCATCCACCAGCCTTTCACTGCACCCCACTCTTCGATTGCCTCACGGGTATATTGTGAGCAGGAGGGACTGTACCTGCAGTTATTTCCCAGAAG
>JBEAZL010000373.1:0-3599 GCA_041170085.1 Bacteroidota bacterium | reverse complement strand
CGGAGGTCCACTTTATTCTACAATCGGCGCAACACTCTGGATGACGACCAGGCGCAGCACGCTGGCTGACTGGTCAGCCGGAGTGCACTATCACTACTATTCAGCTTATGAGCAATACGCTCTGTCGCAGGAGTTGTTTCCGGCTGAAAAGGCCCGGCAAAACGCACATGTTCTTGTGGCATTTGCCGGACGAGAGTGGTTCTATGGTCGGTTTTCCTTCTTTCTGCAAGCCGGAGTCAATCTATACTCACCGTTTCTCAGAGAGTTGAATGAAGTATGGGATTTGCCCAAACATGGCTGGATGTACCTGAACCTTGCGCACAAGGTAGGTTATCGGTTGTACATCGATGATCAACAGACCTATGTCTCGATGTCGGTAAAAACAAGTGGAGGAACAGCCGATATGTTTGAATTCAGTCTTGGGCGGGTGCTGAAATGAAAAAAGGCCGGATAACCGGCCTTTTCATGATGAGATAAAATCTTATCGAACAAATACTTTCTTTCGTATGCGTACATCTCCCTGGCTGAGTTCTACGAAATAAATTCCGTCAGTGAGATCAGCGATATCCATGCGCACAACCGCAGAAGACTCATTGAGTTCTTCGCGCAGCAGACGACCTGTCAGGTCAAGAATTCTGATATTGGCGATGCTCGATTGTTCGCGATTGATTACGATAAAGTCTGTCGCCGGATTAGGATAAACATCGAAGTTCAGATTCGGCTTCGGATTGTTGTTGGTGATACCCACACCATTTACAGTGATCGATCCAAACTGAGTGTTTGAGTGACTTCCAACGGTACACTCGTATTCATAAACCCCCGGAGCTGTAAAGGTGAATTCGAATACAAAACCCGATGACTGGGTGCCTGAAGAAAAGCTCTCTGGCCCGGAAGTACTTGTAACATTATGGTTACTTCCAACCCAGGTCCAGCGTACCACATCACCCGACATGATGGTGAGGGTCTGTGGAGCGTAATAAGGAGGATTAATAGAGGAGCCGCCTACACCGCCGACTTCAACATCGTGGATTGTTGCTGAAGCAGAGAGTGCTGCGATGACTAAAGAGAAGAGTAGAATTTTTTTCATTCCTGCGATGGTTATTTGTTTTTATAAAAGTGAAACCAATTTCAGGTCCAAAAGGTTGTCTGCAAATGAAATTTTGAGGTATGAAATGAGGAAAAGTGCAAGAAATTGTGAATATTGACTCGCGGATCTTGTCTGAAACCCCTGTAAATCGGGCGTTTCAGACCTTAAAAACGCGGCTTTATCAACATAGTGGGCGATTTATTAACAAAACACTCAGTTTTCCGCGCCAACTCTTGCTTTCAGAAAATGCACCCTCATACTTTTGAGGCGCATTAACGCTTTCATGTTTAACCCATAAAACAAATTCAAATGAACAAAGCAGAATTGATTGATGCTATTGCAGCAAGTGCCAAGATTTCTAAGGCTGATGCCAAGAAGGCTCTCGATGGATTCATCGACGCTACTACCAAGGCCCTCAAGAAGGGTGATCGCGTAGCCCTCGTAGGCTTCGGTTCTTTCAGCGTTAGCCAGCGCAGCGCTCGTAAGGGTCGCAACCCACAGACTGGTAAGGAAATCACCATCAAGGCTAAGAAAGTGGTGAAGTTCAAGTCTGGTGCTGAGCTCTCAAGCAAAGTGAAGTAATTCAACTTTCACGATTGAAGGGCCGCTCAGCGGCCCTTTTTTTTTATACCCTTGCACGGAAGATGAGAAATGCTGATCTCTACAGAATGCTCTCCGAACATCTTACTCCTCACAAGCAGGAGATCTTCGCCCGGATTGCATCTAACCGTACCCGATATATAACAGTCGTAGCAGAGGATATTTATCAGGCACACAACAGCAGTGCGATTTTGCGAAGCGCTGAATGCTGGGGTGTTCAGGATGTACACTTCATTGAAAATGAAAACAGTTTTCACCTGCGTCGAAGGGTGGCAAAGGGAGCTGATGATTGGCTTACACTGCATCGATATAATGATCAGGGAAACAACACAGAATCCTGTCTTGCAGGATTACGACAGAAAGGCTACGCTATAGCTATTACAGAGCTGGGCAGCGAGGCTCTTTCTCCATCGGATGTCCCGCTCGATAAGCCACTGGCGGTGTTGATGGGAACAGAACTTACAGGAGTATCGGAGACAGCAAAGAAATATGCTGACTACCGATTGGTCATTCCAATGTATGGCTTCACTGAAAGCCTCAATGTATCAGTCGCTTCAGCGGTATTGATGCAAGAGCTAATATCCAGGGTGCGCCATGAAGGAATACAATGGCAGCTCACAGAGGATGAAAAACTTGAGATAATGATCAGGTGGGCAAGAAAAAGCATAAGATGGAGTGATTATCTGATTCAGATGTTTGAATCAGGTGAATTGGGAAAGGAATAAGATGGAATCAAATACAACATACAGACTCGACATAGGTTATCGCGAACTGCTCAGGGTGGCTGTGCCGGTCAGTTTGGGTGCTTTCGTGCAATTCATTGTTGCCTTCACGGATAGTTATTTCGTGGCGAAGCTCGATGGAAACAGCATGAGCGCAGTTTCTTTTGTCGGACTGATATACATTACACTGGCCATGTTCAGCATTGGTCTGAGCAATGCAGCGCAGATCATGATTGCGCGCCGTAAAGGTGAACTCAGGCTTGATGAATGCGGAAGAACCCTGGTGAACGCTTTGTTGATTGGTATTTTTCTGTCTGTTGCCCAGTTCCTGTGTATGCAGTTTCTGATACCTCCGCTGCTCGATGAATTTGTTGGTTCTGAAGATGTGGTCGTCAAGATGAAGGAGTTTCTGGAACCGCGCTCATGGGGTTTCTTTTTCTTCACCAGCACACTTATCATCAATTCGTTTTGGTCAGGTATAGCCAGGACGAGTGTAATGATATACACCACTCTGATCATTGCTCTTTCAAATATTGTATTGGCTTACAGTCTTGTTTTCGGACATTTTGGAATGCCTGAACTCGGACTCAGAGGAGCGGCCATTGCCAACATAATTGCCGAGGCCATGGGTATGATCTTTCTGAGCATCTATACCTTGAGGCACAGAGAGTCGCGGGAATATTCCGTTATCAGGGCCCTGCGATCTCCTGTATTTCTATACACTCTTCCGCTGCTGACTCTTGGGCTTCCCATCATGCTCCAATTGGTATTGAGTCTTGGTGTATGGGTAGTCTTTTACAAGATGGTTGGCGATCTGGGAGAGAAGCAGCTTCAGGCTTCCTTCGTTGTCAGGCACATGTACATGTTGGTTTATGTGAGTGTAGGGGGAATGTCAACTACTATTAAAACCTATGTTTCAGGCCTTATTGCCGAGAACCGCAGAAGTGAATTGTGGATCGTAATCCGAAGGGTGATCTTCCTCAACCTTTGTGGTGTCATGATCATGAGTCATGGTCTTTGGCTATATCCGGAATGGCTTTCAGAACAGTTCTCGCAGGATCCTGAGACAATTCGCTACAGCGTGAAAACCATGCTGGTTGTTCTGCCTGCCATTGCAGTATTTGCATGCTCCAGTGTCCTATTAGGCGCAGTGGAAGGAAGCGGCAATGCCAGAATGGGATTTCTGATCG